>CAMYJN010000502.1 GCA_947258625.1 uncultured Polyangiaceae bacterium
GGCCTTTGGCAACCTAGCGTTGGATTTGGTGACCTCCGGAACTTCCGGCCGGCTAATCTCCGTCCACAATGGTCGGTACGGCAGCGTCCCGATGGAAAAGATCATCGGCACCAAGAAGGTTGTCGATGTCGAGAAATACTACGACATCGGGCGCATGCGTCCGAGGTACACCGGATTCAACGGCCTCCCGCTCTTCATCATGGCGAGCGACTAGTCAACGACCCGCCTGATGGCTTCCCGCTACCGCCGTCTTCGCGCTCGTGCCCTCAAGGCCATGTTCAAGGCGCACGCCGAGGTCTACGAACGTAGCGGCGGGCATATTGGAGCATGGCTCGGGCTACCCACCTTGCTGTTGTCGGTCACGGGCCGAAAGTCGGGCAAGACCTACTCGACGCCACTGGTCTACTTCGAAGACGGCGACTCATACGTGGTGGTGGGCTCCGATGGAGCGGCGAAGCGCGACCCACAGTGGTGGAAGAACCTTGAGGTCGATCCGAACTGTGAAGTTCGCGTAGGCCGAAAGAAGCTTTCAGCGAAAGCGTCACTTGCAAGCGGCGACAATCGTGAGCGCCTCTGGGAGATCGGGAAAACGGTGAACCCGATGTGGTCGAAATACCAGACGCGGACCGATCGCGAGCTTCCGGTCGTCGTGCTGACGCCGCAGGACGGGTGAGCGCCCGCCATAGAGAGGAGCAAGTCATGAAGCAGTCCGCCCTTGCCGTTCAGCTAACCGTCGTAGCCTTGCCTCTGTTCGCCCTGGTGGCTGGCTGCGATCAGCTCGCGGATCTGGCCGACCGGTTCGCCGATGCCGTCATTCCCGCGGAACCACAAGCGGCTCCATCAAGCGAGCCGGAGGTCGAAGCGGTCGACACCCAGCTTCCTGAGAGGCCCGCTACATCGACTGCGCGTTCTGAAACCGACGTGATCAGCTTTCGGAGCATATTGGAGAATGAGCAAATGACCCGGCGCGAGCGAATCCGCGCGTTTGAGAATCTCGATCCGGCTGCGCTGCAGAAACCGGTTGCGAGGGGCAACGTCAGTGCTGCCCCGCAGAGACAAGGCGCCGAACGAACCGCCGGAAATCGTGAGCCAGCCGACTGGGAGATCGCTACTGCACGCCGCCGGGTTCCGGTCGTGATGTATTCGACCACCTGGTGCGGCGTCTGCAAGCGAGCCCGAGAGTACTTCAGAGAGAAACGCATCACGTTCGAGGAGCACGACGTCGACCAAGACGTGGCGGCACGCGCGGAGTACCTGAGATTGAATCCAAGACGCAGCGTACCGACGATCAAGATTGGCGACGAAGTAGTCGTAGGCTTCAGCGCACAGGCGGTCGAGTTGGCGCTGAATTCAGCTGCGCGCGGGAGACTTGACTGAACGCCGAAGAGGCGAGAGCTCGATCCTCATGCCGCGAGGCACGTCTGTCGCCTTAGCCCTCTTCCAGGGCGCGGAGCAGTCTCTCCGGGGTCATTTTTGGCGAGCCAGCGCCCGCGCGCTCGGCTTGGTGAACGAGCTCGACGATGCGTCGATTGATCGGCGCGGCGGCTCCGTGCTCCCCCGCGATTTCCCATGCCCTTGTGATCAAGACGTACGCGGAGTGGATAGCTGATTCAAATGCCCTCTCCACGGAGCCCAAGGTCGAGACAAAAGCCAGTTCTGCGCAATTGACTGCCCTCGATCAACGAAGAGAGGGCCGAAGGAGCACACGAGAGTTGCGCGATGCAAAAGGCCATGCATGGCGTCGTAATTGCGCGAATTCGCCGGGGACCTCATGCTGAAGGCAGTTGGAACAACGAAACCGGAAGGCCGCCGACTTCGAGGTGGCGATCGTGGGCGCAGGGTTCTCGGGCCTCTGCATGGCGATCAAGCTGAAACAGGCCGGCATCCATTCGTTCGTCATCCTGGAAAAGGCAGACGAAGTGGGTGGGACGTGGCGGGAGAACACGTATCCCGGCTGTGCGTGCGACGTACAGTCTCACCTCTACTCCTATTCGTTCGAAGGAAACCCCAACTGGTCGCAGAAGTTTGCGCCGTGGAACGAGATTCAAGGCTACATCCTCGATTGCGCCGACAAGCACGACCTTCGGCCTCACATTCGTTTTGGCCACAGAGTGATCGAGGCTAGGTTTGACGAAGACGACTGCCGGTGGTGCATACGCGCTGAAAACGACAATACGTTCACTGCGAACGCATTCGTGCTTGGCACCGGTCCCTTGCACGTGCCGTTGATCCCCGGGATTCCCGGTCTCGACGCGTTCAAAGGCAAGATGTTCCACTCCTCCCGATGGGCCCACGACTACGACTTCCGAGGAAAGACCGTCGCTTCGATAGGCACTGGCGGCAGCGCCATCCAGTACGTTCCCGAGGTCGCCCCCGTCGCCAAGCGCCTCTATGTCTTTCAGCGCAGCGCGCCCTGGATTCTGCCAAAACCCGATCGGCCCTACCGAGAGCTCGAACGAACTTTGTTCCGCCTCTCTCCCCTGCTCCGCAGGCTCCATCGAGCGTGGCTCTACCTTCGGAACGAGGTTCGCGTCGTGCCCATCATGAACCCGCGCCTCGCCAGACCTTTGGAACGACTGGCCAAACTTTACCTCCGGCACTGCGTAAAGGACCCTGCGCTGGTCGAGAAGCTGACACCCGACTACACGATTGGCTGCAAGCGAGTCCTGCTCTCGAATAACTACTACCAAGTTTTCAATCGACCGAACGTCGAGCTGGTGACCGAGCCGCTGGTGGAGGTCCGGGAGCACAGCGTCATCACGAAAGACGGCGTCGAGCGCCCAGTCGATGCAATCATCCTGGGTACCGGGTTTCATGCCGATCCGAGAGACTACCTGACCGAGCTCTCGATCAAGGGCGTCGCTGGTAGCGAGCTTCTCGATTCCTGGGCGGGCGGCCCCGAAGCGTATCTCGGCATCTCGGTGGCTGGGTTTCCGAACATGTTCGAGCTCGTCGGCCCAAACACGGGGCTCGGGCACAACTCGCTCATTTTCATGATCGAGTCCCAAGTACACTACA
>CAMYJN010000503.1 GCA_947258625.1 uncultured Polyangiaceae bacterium
CCGGCGAGAGTCTCGCAAACGCGCGCGTCCCTTGGCGGCGTACGGCAACCAGCCCCGCCTCCCGGAGCAGCTTCAAATGCTTGGAGACATTCGGCTGCGCTTCCCGCGTGAGCTCCGCGAGCTCGCCGATGGACAGCTCGTCTTCGGACGTGAGGCCGAGCAAACGAAGCCGCCGTGGCTCACCGAGAAGTCGGTAGAGCTCCCAACGCGGGGATTCGGCGAGGGCCACAGGCATGAACAATCATATATTCCCTCATTCGCATGGATGCAAGCTAGGTAGGGTTGCAATTCGTACAAGCCTATGAAATCACAAGTTTTTCTCTTTCAATGCACGCAGGTAATATGCCTGTGCGAAGTCCCCCCCTCGCTCGCAGGCCTGTTCGAGGAGGGGTACAGCATCCGAGGGCTTCCCGAGCTCCACGAGGACGGCGCCCTCGAGAGCCGGATCGGCGCGTCGCTCCCCAGACATCGAGGTCAGGGCTTGATGGGCTTCGCCGGGCTCCCCATTGATGAGCCTCCCCCAAGCCAAGAGGTGAAAGGCCTCATCGAGCTCTTGGGTCGAATCGGCTTTGGCGATGAGCTCGGACGCTGCACGAATCAAGCCCTGGCCGTCGCCGCGCTCCAGCGCTTCGAACGCTTGCTGCACCAAGCTCAGGGGCGCCACATCCTGTCCGGGTGGTGACGCGAGGCGCTGCCGTTCGATTCGAAATGCTTGATACGTACTGAACGCCAGCAGGAAAAGGAGAATGGTCATCGGGTACTGTCGCAAGCTGACCGTCACCGCAAAGAGCAAGCCAATGACTGCGAAGGAAACATAGCAGGCGATCAATCGCCCGCGCGATGGAGCAAGAAGCTCCATGAGCGAAGCCACGATGTTGCCGCCGTCGAGCGGCAGCACCGGCAAGAGATTCAAGATCCCCCAACCGAGATTGACGAAGATCAGCGAGCGAAACGCATAACGGGCAAGCGAAGGATCGGGAATGCGCAGCGCGTCCATCAAGACCAGGGAGAGCGACCCGATGAAAATGCCCACGGCGGGACCCGCGGCGCTCACCATCAGGCTTCGCCCAGGGCTCATCGGCTCTTGTTGCTCCCACCAAGTCAGACCACCGAGCGCGATCAGCTCGATTCGAGGCTGCCTGCCAAACACCCGACCGACGACGGCGTGGCCGAGCTCGTGCATCAGGATTCCCTGAAATACGACGACGACCCAGATCAAAAGCCCCGCCCAGCCCTGCTCACTGTTCAGCGTCCAAAGCCAGAGCGCCATCAGCCAAAACCACAAATGGATGCGGACCGGGATTCGAAACAGGCTGAATTCGATGCTCATCGCTTGGAATATGGGTCGTGGCCGGGTCGACGACCAGTGCCCGCAGTCAGCGGCGCCTTGATTCTTCGGCAATTCGCTTTTTGGTCGCCGCCCAGCCGCAGATCGGACACTGGCGGAGGTCGTGTCCTCGCGCAGGGCAGTGCGCGCGGCCGAAGTAGATGATCTGCAGGTGGCGGCGAATCCAAGTGTCCTTTGGGAAGAGCTTCTTGAGATCGGCCTCGGTCTTGACGACGTTCTTTCCGTCTGAGAGCCCCCAGCGCGCGGCGAGGCGATGAATGTGCGTGTCGACCGGAAACGCCGGTCGTCCAAAGGCCTGACAGACTACGACGGACGCCGTCTTGTGCCCGACACCCGGAAGCGCTTCGAGCGCGTCGATGTCGTCAGGAACCTGGCCACCGTGGCGCTCGACCAGCAACCGAGCCATCGCCTTGAGGTTCTTTGCCTTGGTAGGTGCGAGCCCGACCGTTCGAATGTGAGCAAGGATTCGATCGACCGGCAGCGCAGCCATCGACTGGGGATCGGGGGCCTCGGAAAACAAAGCAGGTGTGACCTCGTTGACCTTCTTGTCCGTGGTCTGCGCGCTCAGCAAGACCGACACGAGAAGCGTAAACGGATCCTGGTGATCGAGCGGAATCGGAGGCTGAGGGTACAGCCTGTCGAGGATCTCTCCGATGCGGTCGGCTTTTTCCCGACGTGTCATCGTCGGGCGTTACAGCTCTTTAGCATCGGCGTTGATCGTGTACTTCGCGACCATGCTCGCTTCGCCCAGCACGTGCCCCTCCATCGCGGCCAGCACGTCTCCGGCCATGAATTTCCCATCGACGCCCAGACGGTCGAGGTCGAGCGCATATGCGGTGAACCGATAGTGATGGACGATGCTGTCGTTGAACGGAGGACAGGGGCCGTCGTAGCCGTAATAGTCGCCGGCCATCTCGGGATCGGACGCGAACCAGCCGGTATAGTCGTTGAGACCCTGACGACTGCCCTGAGGACCCTTCGGCCCATCCTTTCCCTTTGCGGTGATGCCGTCGCAGAAGGCTCCCGCGGCGACCGTGGCATCAGGAGCGAGGTCGACGAGAACCCAATGACTGAAGTCGGTGCGCGGCAGGTCTGCGGGTATGACACGGCCAACCTGATTCACATCGTCGGGCTTGGTAGGCACGTCGCCATCGATACAGAGGATCGCGATCGATTGGGTGCCCGGCGGCAGGTCTGACCAAGCCAAGTGAGGGTTTCGATTGTCGGAAAGATCGATCTGCCCCTCGGCGCTTCTTTTTCCGAATGCGTACTGGATTGGGAGAAAATCTCCGTCGTTGAAACTGTCGCTGCGAAGCTTCATGGGCCGAAGATCAGCACCCGGATTGCGCAGTGTCAATCGGTCGGTGTGAGGGTTTGGTTACACCGCCCGGTTTGGTTACGCCGCCCGCCCGCCCCCACCCGTAATCCTCCCTGCCGCGGCATTCGCTTCGCTTTGCCTTGGCGGCGCGTTGCGCCGGGCTTCGCCCTGAGGGCTCGCGCTGCCGCGCATGTCTTGGAGGGCGGTGTCAGAGTCCGCGCAGCACTGCTAGGTAGCGTTCGGCCGTGCTGTCCCAGGGGAACATCGACGTGACGTACTCGGCGGTGCGTGCGCTTGCGGCGCGCAGGCCTTCTGGGTCATCCGCTAGAGCTTGAATCCGTCTTGCAAAT
>CAMYJN010000504.1 GCA_947258625.1 uncultured Polyangiaceae bacterium
ACCGCTACCTCTGGGAGGGGCGAATCTGGCTCGAGGGGTTCAACCCGTATCAACTCGCCCCCGACGATCCGGCCCTGGCGCCGCTCCGTGACGAGGTCTGGCTGAAGATCAACAACCGTCCGATCGGCAGCATCTACCCACCGCTTTCCCAACTGTTGTTTCTGTTTGCGGCCTGGGTCGGCGGACAGGCCTGGATCGTCAAGCTGCTGGCACTGCTAGCGCAGGCGGTCACCGCAGCGTTCGTCGCGCGAATCAGCAAATCCTCCCGGGCTCCTTTGGCTCTCGCCCTCAACCCGCTGCTGCTGAGCGAGAGCGCGCTCAACGGTCATCTCGACATCCTTTGCGGCCTCGCCCTGCTAATCACGGCCTGGGCCCTCGCACAGCAGCGCCACGTTCGAGCCGGCATCGCAGTGTCCGCAGCCGTTGGGCTCAAGGTCGTTGGCTTGGCGCTTCTTCCACTGTTTGCGCGACGGCCCAAGGCCCTTTTGGGCGCTGCATTCGCGTCTCTGCTGTTGCTCGTGCCGCTCGTCGTTTCGCGCGCGCCGTTCGATCCCGTCTCGGGCGCAGGGCAGTTCGCAAGCCGTTGGCGTGGCAACGAAAGCCTTTTTGCTCTTGCCGACTGGGCGAGCCGTCAAGGCCTGGGGGATGCCTCCGCCGATCTCGCCGCGCGCTCCATGATGGTGCTGGCGTTCTTCGTACTGTGCGCCCTCGTGGTCAAGCGTCGCGTTCCGAGCTTGCCCGCTGCGCGATTCCTGATTTGGTCTGTCCTGCTTCTCTCCCCGCAGGTTCATCCCTGGTACCTAGCCTGGTTGCTTCCGCTCGAAGTGATCGCTGGCGGCTCGGCGGGCCTGGTCTGGAGCGCGGCCATCCTCTGTGCATACGCGCCGCTCGACCTCTGGGTCAGCCAGGGGGTTTGGAGAATGCCCCCGTGGTTGCAGATCTTGGAGTATTCGATTGTCGCCCTCGCACTGATCGTCGACCCGAAGCGCCCGAACCTTCGAGCCGACCTGCCAGAATGGCAATTTCTCTCATGATTCGGCAAGCTTGGCTCAGCAGCCACGAGGTGATTAGCGGTCGCTTGGTTTTGACTTGCAGGCCAGTCCGAAGCCCTTAGACTACGCGCCCCTGAAGCTCAGGGATCGACGGATTCATCTATGTACGCGGTCATTCAAACAGGCGGAAAACAGTATCGCGTTGCCGAAGGCGACACGATTCGCGTCGAAAAGCTGGCAGGTGATGTCGGCTCCAAAGTGGAGTTCACCGACATTTTGATGGTCGGCGGCGAGAAGGTCGAAGTCGGTAAGCCGCACGTCGGCGGCGCCAAAGTGACGGCCGAAATCGTCGCCCAAGATCTGGCCAAGAAGATCATCGTCTTCAAAATGAAGCGCCGGAAGGGCTATCGAAACCGTCGTGGTCACCGGCAGCCATACACCGAGCTCCGCATCAACAGCGTGAAAGGCTAAGGAGGCGCCATGGCACATAAGAAGGGTCAGGGCTCATCCCGTAACGGCCGCGATTCCAAGCCGCAGTACCGTGGCGTCAAAGTGTTTGGCGGCCAGACTGTCCCCGCAGGCAGCATCCTGGTTCGCCAGGTCGGCCAGACATTTCACCCCGGGGCGAACGTGGGCGTAGGCAAAGACTACACGCTCTGGGCCAAAGTGGACGGCGTGGTGAAGTTCGAGCGTCGCGGCCGAACAGGCAAGCGCGTCGCGGTCTATCCCGCCGACAACTGAGCGACTTCTTGCAGGAGCGTTTCCCCGCGCCCGAGTTCGACTCCCCTTCGGGCAGCGTCTTTCCTCCACCTGCTGGACGTAGGGTCTACTGCAACCGCAACATGCGGCTCGACCAGGTCAAAGCCGTGGGCTTCGACATGGACTACACGCTGGCGATCTACCGTCAGGCTGAGATCGATCGCCTGAGCATCGACGCGACCGTCAGCAAGCTCATCGAGCGGGGGTACTCGGAGGAGCTCCGGACGATGAAGTACCGGACCGACTTCCCCATCCGCGGCCTGTTGATCGATCGGAAGCTCGGCAATGTCCTCAAGATGGACCGCCACCGGTACGTCAAGACGGCCTATCACGGCTTTCGCAAGCTCAGTCGGGAAGAGCGCCGCCGCGCGTACCACACCCGGCGTCTGCGTCCTGGCACCGGGCGCTACCACTGGGTCGACACGCTTTACTCGCTGTCCGAGGTGGCGGTCTACGCTGCTGTCATCGAGCAGCTCGAGCCGCGCCAGGGTGCGCTCGACTACGGTCAGCTCTTTGCCGACATTCGGGAGTGCGCGGACCTCTCCCATCAGGACGGTTCGATTCTCGACGTGGTGGTACAAGACTTGCCACGTTACGTCGATCGCGATCCCGAGCTCGGGCTGCTGTTTCACAAGTTCCGGAGCGCGGGCAAGCGCTTATTCCTGCTGACCAACTCGGGCCCCGAGTACACCGAAGCGATGATGTCGTACCTGCTCGGTGGCGCCCTCGAGGAGTACCCGAGCTGGAAGAACTACCTCGACTACATCTGTACCTTCTCGAACAAGCCGAGCTTCTTCACGGGGAAGGCGCCGTTCGTGGATGTAGAGACCGGGGCCGAAATTCGGGAGCCGTCTCGTGGCCGGGTCTACACCGGAGGCAACATCGCCGACCTCCAGCGGGCGCTCGGCTTTGCCGGGGACGAGGTGCTCTACGTGGGCGACCACATCTACGGGGACGTCCTCCGAGCCAAGAAGGAATCGACCTGGCGCACCGCCATGATCATTCAGGAGATGGATGACGAGCTTCGGGTGCTGAGGGAGCGCGCCCTCAGCTTCGATCGCGCGGACGACCTCGAGCAGATGCGGGATGCGGTGCAGGACGAGCTTCGCGAGCATCAGGCACGGCTCAAGCGTGCCGAGCGCAAGCTCAATGAGCATGAATCAGGCCCCGAACGCGCAAAATGGGACTCGAAACGCGTCCGTCACAGGCGTTCGATCGATCGGTTGAGGGCCCAGCTCAAAGAGCTGAACGCCGAG
>CAMYJN010000505.1 GCA_947258625.1 uncultured Polyangiaceae bacterium
AACGCAGGCGATTGTCCCGAACGCGCGCATCGTCGACCATCACGAACACCTCGTCGAAGAAGCGATCGATCGGCACGCCGAGCTCCTTGGCCACGAGCTTCAAGGCGTCGGTGTATCGGCGCTCGCCGGTCGCTGCGCGGATCTGGTCGCGGACGGTGCCAAAGCGTTCGGCCAGTGCGGCCTCGGCGCCGGCTTCGAGAAGGCTCGGGTCGATGGGGCCTCGCGCGCTCTCCTTGGTGATGTTGAACGCACGCTTGAATGCGATCGCGAGCGCCTCGAACTCCGGGGCGGCGCCCAACTCCGACACCGCTTCGATCCGGCTCTGCAGATCGCGAAGCGAGGTGCCGTCCCATGCGCCGAGGCAGGCGTCCACGACATCGCCGCCAAACGAGTCTTTGAGCATCCCGCGGATGCGTCCCCGGAAGAAACCGTCGAGCGCGGCGTGGACTTCGTCGGCGCTCGCAAGATTCGCGTCGCCCGCGTACGCGCCGTACGCCTGCGCGATGAGTGCCCGGAGGTCGACGTCGATCGGCCCTTCGAGGGCGATGCGGATGATGCCGAGCGCCGCGCGGCGGAGCGCAAAGGGATCCGCCGATCCGCTTGGCACCAGGCCGATCCCGAAGCAGCCGACCAGGGTGTCAATCCTGTCGGCGACGGCGACGACGGCGCCGACGATTTGGTCCGGCACGACGTCGTCGGCGCCTTGTGGCCGGTAGTGATCGCGGATGGCGTCTGCGATCGTCGGGTCGATGCCCTCGCGCAGCGCGTACCAGCGACCCATCTCGCCCTGGAGCTCGGGGAACTCGTAGACGATCAGGGTTTCGAGGTCGGCCTTGCAGAGGCGCGCCGCTTCGTCGCAGGCATCGGTATCTGCGCCGGATTCGGTGGCGAGCGCGCCGGCATTGGCCTGGATCCGACGGACCTTGGCGCCCATCGTGCCGAGCTTGGATTGGAACACCACGGATTCGAGCTTCGCGAGCCGATCGGCGAGCGGGGCCTTTCGGTCTTCTTCGACGAAGAACCGCCCGTCAGCCAAGCGCGCGCGAAGGACGCGGTCGTTGCCTTTGGCGATCGTGTCCGGATCCTCGGCGGTGTTGACCACGTTCAGATACGCGGGGAGCAGCGCGCCGCCCTCGGACGCCCGGACCGCGAAGTAACGTTGATGATCGCGCATCACCGAAATCACGACCTTGTCGGGAAGCTCGAGGAACGATTCGTCGAAGGCCCCCGGCACGGTGAACGGCTCTTCGACGAGGGAAACGCACTCGTCGGCAAGGAAGGCATCCATCTCGAGGACACCGCCGAGGGACTTCGCCGAAGCGAGCAGTCCCTCCATCATGCGAGCCTTGCGGACCTCGAGGTCGACGATCACGTGCGCTTGCTCGAGCGCCTTCTCGTATTGCGCGGCCTCGACGAGGTCGAAGCTCTCGGGGGCGAGGAAGCGATGCCCACGCGTCGACCGGCCCGCCTGGACGTTGGCAAATTCGAAACCCACGATCTCAGTGCCCAGCAAGGAGACCATCCAGTGAATGGGTCTGCCGAATGCGACTTCGCCCGGACCCCAGCGCATGGACTTGGGAAAGCTGATCTGTCGACAGAGGCGTGGCAGGATCCCCGCAAGCACCTCGCTCGTCGCGGCGCCGGTTTCGAGCAGCCGTACGCTGACATAGTCGCCCTTGTCGGTGGTCTGCTTTTGCAGATCCTCGATGCGGAGGCCGTGTTTCTTCGCGAAGCCCGTCGCCGCCTTTTTTGGCGTGCCGTCCGCCTCGAACGCTGCCCCCCACGGCGGGCCGAGGATGGTTTCGTCGCGGTCCGGCTGGCGCTCGGCCAGCCCCCGAATCCGGAGCGCGAGACGACGCGGCGTACCGAGTGTTTTCACTTCGAGTGAGCCGGTGCCGAGCCGAGCCTGGCCGAGCAGCTCGGTCGCGCTCGTCTTCATCGAGCGCAGCGCGTGCCTCACGAACGACGCCGGCAGCTCCTCGGTCCCGATTTCAAGCAAAAACTCGGATGACATGGAGTGGCGTTGCTACCAGACGGGATCCACGGGCGCAACGGGGCGTCCCCTCGATCGTACTATTGCGCCGCCGCGGCGGTCTCGAGCAGCGGGAAGCCGAGCGCCTCGCGCTGCGCGTACCAAGATTCCGCGACGGCTCTTGCGAGGATCCTCACGCGACCGATGTAGCGCTGGCGTTCGGTCACGCTGATCGCGCCTCGGGCGTCGAGGACGTTGAAGTAGTGGCTGCACTTGATGACCGCGTCGTAGGCGGGGAGCGCCAGCCGTTCGAGCGGCTCGCGGTCGAATTGGAGCGCGCCGCCCTTCCCCTTCTTTTCGCCGAGGCCGAGCAAGGCAGCGACCTGCTTCTCGTACTCCTCGAAGAGCTTCTTCTGGAGCTCCGTATCGGCTTGCTCGAAGTTGTAGGTGCTCCACTCCCACTCCGCGCGCTTGTAGAGGTCCCCGTAGCGGATGCCTGGCGCCCATTGGAGCTCGTAGACATCGTCGACGTCTTGAAGGTACATGGCGATGCGCTCGAGCCCGTAGGTGAGCTCTCCGCTGATCGGCTTGCAATCGATGCCGCCGCACTGCTGGAAGTAGGTGAACTGGCTGATCTCGAGCCCGTCGAGCCAGACCTGCCATCCGAGGCCCCAGGCCCCGAGCGTCGGCGATTCCCAGTCGTCTTCGATGAAGCGAATGTCGTGGTGCTGCGGGTCGGTGCCGAGCGCACGCAGCGACTCGAGGTAGAGCTCCTGGATGTCGAGCGGCGAAGGTTTGAGGATGACTTGGTACTGGTGAAACTGCTGCAGACGGTTGGGGTTCTCCCCGTAGCGGCCGTCGGTCGGACGGCGGCTCGGCTCGACGTAGGCGACGTTCCAGGGCTCGGGACCGATCGCGCGCAGGAAGGTGTGCGGGTTGAACGTGCCCGCGCCGACCTCGGAGTTGTAGGGCTGGACGATGAGGCAACCGTGCTCCGCCCAAAAGCGTTCGAGCGCCAGGATGAGCTCTTGAAAG
>CAMYJN010000506.1 GCA_947258625.1 uncultured Polyangiaceae bacterium
GTACGCCGGAAAGCGATGCAGATACTGGTCGTAAGGCAGAACCGCGTGCGAAGGCGCGCCGAAGAAGTTGTGATACCAAACCCCGAGCATCGCCATGACCACCGGAATGTTCTCGCCGAGCTGAGTTGTTCGGAAGTGCTCGTCGACTTCGTACGCTCCGGCGAGCAGCTCTTCGAAGTTGTCGATGCCGACCACAGTGGCGATCGAAAGGCCAATGGCCGACCAGAGTGAGTAGCGGCCGCCCACCCAATCCCAAAATTCGAACATGTTTTCTGGGTCGATTCCAAATTTCACCACCGCGTCGCGATTGGTCGAAAGCGCGACGAAGTGTTTGGCAACAGCGTCGTCGCTGCCCAGTCGGTCGACGAGCCACCGGCGCGCGGAGCGTGCGTTCGTGAGGGTTTCTTGGGTGGTGAAGGTCTTGGAGGCCACGATGAAAAGTGTGGTTTCAGGCTGCACCCGGCGCAGCACCTCGCTCAGGTGGCTGCTATCCACGTTCGAGACGAAGTGAGCGCGTAGCCCTTGCTTCCAGTAGGGGCGCAGCGCCTCGGTGACCATCACTGGTCCGAGATCGGAGCCACCGATTCCAATGTTCACGACATCCGTGATCGCGCGCCCGCTGTGCCCTAGCCAGGCTCCTTCTCGGACGGACGTAGCGAACTTGCGCATCTGCGAGAGCACACGTCGCACGTCAGGCATGACGTCCGCGCCCCCGACCATCACGGGGCGCTCGCCGCGATTGCGAAGGGCAGTATGGAGGACCGCCCTCCCCTCGGTTTCGTTGATCGCCTCGCCCGAAAACATGCGGGTGATCCAATCGCGCACTCCGCACTGCTCACAGAGCTCGGCCAGAAGAGTGAGCGTTTGATCGGTGACGCGATTTTTGGAGTAGTCGAAGAGAAGGTCACCCAGCATGAGTGAGAACCGCGAAGCTCGATCCGAATCTTCGCCGAAGAGGTGACGCATCTCGAGGTCAGCAACTTCTTCGTGATGCGCGCGCAGTGCCTTCCAGGCAGCGGTTCGGCTTGGGTCGACCATCGGGCTATCCTAACCCCGAGAAGCCGCAAAGAGAAACCCCGCGAGGCAAACGCCTGCGGGGTCATCTCATGCGTGCACGGAGGCTAAGCCTCGTGGCCGATGCAAGGCATCGGCTCTAAGGGGCGGGTTCACCCATTAGACGAGCAGTGGCGCGAGAACGAGCGCCACGATGCTCATCAGCTTCACCAGGATGTTGAGCGACGGACCGGCGGTGTCCTTGAAGGGGTCACCGACGGTGTCACCGACGACCGAAGCGTTGTGAGCCTCGCTACCCTTCGGGTGGACCGTGCCATCCTTCATCTTGTAGCCGCCGCTTTCGAACGACTTTTTGGCATTGTCCCAAGCGCCGCCAGCATTGGCCATGAAAAGCGCCATCGTAACGCCCGAGACGGTCACCCCAGCGAGCAAGCCGCCAAGAGGCTCCGCACCCATCGCGAAACCCACGATAACCGGGGTGAGAATGGCAAGCGCGCCGGGGGCGACCATGCGCTTGAGGGACGCCTCGGTGGAGATCTTCACGCAGCGGGCCGTGTCCGGCTTGGCATTGCCCTCGAGCAGGCCTGGAATCTCACGGAACTGACGACGAACCTCTTCGATCATGTCCATCGCCGCGACGCCGACGGCCTTCATTGCCATCGACGAGAAGAGGAAGGGGAGCATGCCGCCAAGGAACAGGCCAGCCATGACGAGCGGCTTGGAAATGTCGATGCCCGTGATGCCCGCCGTCTGAGCGAACGCCCCGAAGAGCGCAAGAGCCGTCATGGCCGCTGAGCCAATGGCGAAGCCCTTCCCGATGGCCGCGGTGGTGTTGCCAACGGCATCGAGCTTGTCGGTGCGCTCCCGAACTTCAGGATCTTGATGGCTCATCTGGGCGATGCCGCCGGCGTTGTCGGCAATCGGGCCGTACGCATCGACTGCGAGCTGAATGCCCGTGGTGGAGAGCATACCCAGCGCTGCGATGGCGACGCCGTAGAGGCCGGCGACCTCGGCCGCGATGACCACGCCCGCTGCGATCACGAGAATGGGGAGAGCGGTCGATTGCATTCCGACGCCGAGGCCTGCGATGATGTTTGTCGCGGTACCGGTCTTGCTCTGCTCGGCGATGCTATCGACCGGAGGCTTGTGCATCGACGTGTAGTACGAGGTGATGAGACCGACAAAGACACCGGCGAGCAGGCCGGCAACCGTCGCCATTCCGACGTTGACCCAGGTCACGACTTGGCCAAGCGCATTGGTCGCTCCGCCTTCGGGCCACATGTACTTGGCGATGCCAAAGGTCGCGATCGCCATGACGCCGGCAGCGCCAAAGGCGCCCATGTCGAGCGCGTGCTGCGGGTTGCCGCCCTCCTTGGTGCGCACGAAGAACGTGCCCACCATCGAACAAACGATCCCCGCGGCGGCGATGACCAGAGGCATGATGACCGGGCCCACGGTGCTTCCGCTCGAAACGACGTCGAAGCCGAGCGCCAAGACCATCGCGCCAATGATCGCGCCCACGAAGGACTCGAAAAGGTCGGCGCCCATGCCGGCGACGTCACCGACGTTGTCACCGACGTTGTCAGCGATGACGGCAGGGTTACGGGGGTCATCCTCGGGAAGACCGGATTCGACCTTGCCGACCAGGTCGGCGCCGACGTCCGCGGCCTTGGTGTAGATGCCGCCGCCGACACGCGCGAAAAGCGCGATCGAAGAGGCACCCATCGAGAAACCGGTGATGACGTTGACGGTGCGGCTGAGCTCCCAGCCGAGGACGTTCATGAAGACGAGGTAGAGCACGCTGAGACCGATCGTCGCGAGGCCGACAACCGTCATGCCCATGACGGCACCGCCTGAGAACGCGACGTCGAGCGCCGGAGATAGGCCGATTCGAGCCGCCGCCGTCGTTCGCACATTTGCATTGGTCGCGACCTTCATTCCGATCCAGCCCGCTGCAGCCGAGGAGGCTGCGCCGACAACGAAGG
>CAMYJN010000507.1 GCA_947258625.1 uncultured Polyangiaceae bacterium
TTGGTTTCATCGTTTGGTTTTGTTGCAACGCTGTGCTTTGTGGTGGGGACGCTGGCCGTCGTCACGCTTCGGCGCCCACTCGCGGGAGCAACCGCTGGCTTGGCCTTGGCACTGCTCGCAGGCCTCGCGCCGCCGAGTCAGGCCCATGCGGCGGAACTGCGTTACGAGAAAGAGGGCACCGTCAAGGTCGCCGAAGGCGAGTCCATCGACGACACCGTGTTTCTCGCTGGCAAGACCGTCATCGTGGCAGGCGTGGTGGACGGTGACGTCTTTGCAGCGGCCGAGCGGGTCGAGGTCACGGGAACCGTGCGCGGCAATGTCTATAGCGCCGGGGAGACGGTCACGATTGCCGGCGAGGTCAGCGGGAACGTGCACGCCGCGGGCAAGAACGTCGAGGTGGACACCAAGGTCGGCGGCTCGGGCTTCTTGGCCGGCCAAAACGTCATCGTGGCGGAAGGCAGCAACCTCGCGCGTGGCGGCTACTTGGCGGGCGAGTCGGTGCGAAGCAAAGGGCGAGTCGGCCGAGACCTGCTTTTCGCGGCCGAGACGATGGAAGTGAGCGGAAGCGTCGAGCGCAGCTTGCGCGGCTACGGTAGCCAGGTCGCCGTGAGCTCGAGCGGCTCGGTCGGCGGCGACCTCCATGTGCACGTTCCGTCACAGGATGCCGTCGAAGTCGACGACGGCGCGACCGTGAGCGGCGAGACCATCGTCGACATCGAAGAGCAGGAAGAGCGACGCGCGTTCTTGTACCCCGGATTCTACTTCGGGGTGCTTGCAAAGGCGCTTGCCATGCTCCTGATGGGCCTCGTCCTCGTCACCCTCTTTCCTTCGTTGCTGCCGCCTACACCCGAGTCGAGCAAAGAGGTGCTGCGCGACATGGGACTCGGCTTCATTGCACTCATAGCGACCCCCGTGGTGATGCTCATCATCGCGCTCACCGTGATCGGAATCCCGGTTTCCATGGTGCTCGGCATGGTGTACGCCTTGCTGGTGTTTCTCTCGACGCTCGTCGTGGCCTACTTCGCTGCGCAGCGACTCCCCGCGCCGAACAACCGCCGACTCGTCCTCAATACCGGGGCGAGTCTACTGGTCATTCTTTTCGTGGTGGCGATCCCATTCGTCGGTCCGGGCCTGAACTTCCTGGTGCACATCTTCGGAATGGGCTGTCTCGTGGTGCATTTGAGGAACGTGTACATGGCGAATCATGGCTCCACGGACTCCCCCACGAGCCAGCCGGGCGTGCTCGCCACGGAGTAGACGCGCGCTTACGTTTCGAACTTCCGGTAGCTCAGCCAGGACAGGGTGTGAAAGAAGATGGCACACGGGACCAGGAAACCGGTGCCGATGGCGTACATGCTTCTTCCTGTCTGTCGGGGCTTACGCTTGGCGGCTTCGTTTGGAGGGTAGCGACGGGACGATCGCAGTTACGTCGTTCATGAGCTCACGAAGCCAGCGGTGGGCTGGGTCTTCGGTGAAGCGGGGGTGCCAGATCATCGTAATGGCGTGCTCGGGGAGGTCGAGAGGTACGGGGCGAGATGCCAGGGTCGACGCGGTGGAACACTTGCTGAGGCTGAAGGGTGCGGTGAGCACGAGGTCGCTTTGGGCGATGACTTCTAGGGCCGTTGCGAAGTGGGGGACACGGAGTGCGATTCGGCGTTCGAGCCCTTGTGCGTCCAGGACACGGTCGACGACGCCGGGGCCCGCGCCGCCCGGCGACACCAAAATGTGATTGAGGCGCGAGTAGACTTTGAGCGAGAGCTTGCGCCGGCCGGTGAGCGCAGGGTGATCGCTTCGGACGAAGCATCGGAAGGAGTCGCGGAAGAGGGTCCGGCTTTGGAGCTCGGGGTCAACCTGTGTGCCGAGGTCGAATGGGTGGGGGTCGAGGAGCACCGGGTAGATCGCGAGGTCGACGTCGCCGGTTTCGAGGCTGTCGGAGAGACGCTTCGGCATGGGGACAACCGCAAGATCGATCAACGGCGCTTCGTGGCCCAACCGTTGCAGGAGCGTTGGCAAAACCAGCGCATCGAACAAGTCGGGCGAGACGATGCGGAAGGTGCGGCTTGCCTGCTCCGGCTCGAACGCGGGGGGTTCGGCGAGTGTGCGCGCGAGGCTGATCAACCCGCTGCGAAGCGGAACGACGAGGGCTTCGGCGCGGGGTGTGAGCACCATGCCGCCCCGGCCTCGGACCAAGAGCGGGTCGTCGAAGAGCTCGCGAAGGCGACGGAGTGTGTGGCTCATCGCGGATTGGCTCACGCCCGCACGCTCGGCGGCTCTGGTGACATTCCGCTCGCGCGCCAGGGCGTCGAGGGCGACCAGGAGATTGAGATCGACGCGGTGGAGGTCGTCTGCAGTATGAGTGACGCTCATGCAGCTATGGAAACAAGTCATTGGATTCATGTCAACCCTAGCCGCAGAGTGAGAGCTGCCAAAAGGAGGCAGTCATGGAAAAAGAACAAAAAGTACTCGTTGTTGGAGCCACGGGCGGCACGGGCCGCGCCACGATAGACGCGCTCGTCAAGCGCGGGCACCGGGTGACGGCATTCTCCCGGCACGCCGAGTCGCTCGAGATCGGCTCGGACCGGGTGACCCTGCGGAACGGCGACGCGACCAATCCGGACGACGTCGACCGGGCGGTGGCGGGGCACGACGCGGTGATCATTACCCTCGGCATCATGGAGAACCCGATCCGGGTTCGCTTGTTCGGCGCCGCCGGCACTCCAAACGACGTGCGGTCCGCTGGCACGCGCAACGTGGTCACAGCGATGCGCAAGCACGGTGTGCGCCGGCTCGTCGTGCAGTCGTCGTATGGCGTCGGGGAGACGCGCGGCAGCTTGCGTTGGGTGGAGCGCTTGTTCTTCGGCCTCTTGCTGAAACCGCAGATCGCGGACACCGAAGTCCAGGAGCTCGAAGTGCGCGACAGCGGCGTCGACTGGGTGCTGGCGCAGCCGGTGCACCTGACTGACGAGGACAGCGGAGAGATGCCGTTTGCGTCGG
>CAMYJN010000508.1 GCA_947258625.1 uncultured Polyangiaceae bacterium
ATCTCGAACGCGCCAGCGAGGACGCACCGGTCGTACGGCTTTGCAACGCGATTCTGCTCAACGCGATCAAACAAGGCGCATCCGACATTCACGTCGAGCCGTATGAGCGCGTCCTTCGCGTCCGGTACCGCGTCGACGGCGTGCTCCACGAGGAAATGACGCCGCCGATCAAGCTCAAGAATGCGATCGCTTCCCGCCTGAAGATCATGTCCTCGCTCGACATCGCCGAGCGCCGGTTGCCGCAGGATGGGCGTATCAAGCTCAAGCTCGGCAAGGGCCGCGAGATGGACTATCGTGTTTCGTCCGTCCCGACGCTTTGGGGCGAGAAGATTGTCCTTCGTCTTCTCGACAAGTCGAACCTTCAGCTCGACATGACAAAGCTCGGTTTCGAGCAAAAGCCGCTTTCCGATTTCCGCGACTCGATTCATCAGCCCTTCGGGATGGTGCTGGTCACCGGGCCGACGGGTTCGGGTAAGACGACGACACTCTACTCCGCCATGTCCGACCTCAACGAGGTCGGCACCAACGTCAGCACGGCCGAGGATCCGATCGAGTTCAACCTGATGGGCATCAACCAGGTGCAGATGCATGAGGACATCGGCCTCAACTTTGCCGCGGCTCTGCGGTCCTTCCTGCGTCAGGATCCCGACATCATCATGGTCGGTGAGATTCGAGACTTCGAAACCGCCGAAATTGCGGTCAAGGCCGCGTTGACGGGTCACTTGGTCTTGTCGACACTCCACACCAACGATGCGCCGAGCACCGTGACGCGTCTCCTCAACATGGGCGTCGAGCCGTTCCTGGTGACTGCCTCGGTCAACTGCGTCGTGGCACAGCGTCTCGGACGCAAGATTTGCGAGGAATGCAAAGTGCAAGTTCCCACGGACGAGCAGGCGCTGGTCGACGTCGGCTTCGACGAGAGCGAAATCGCCACCGCGGTCGCATTCCGTGGCACCGGCTGCAAGGTTTGCAACGACACGGGCTACAAGGGCCGAATCGCCCTCTACGAGGTCATGCCCTTCGAGGACCGGCTTCGCGAAATCGTGCTTCAGGGCGGCTCCACCGCGGAGGTGAAGGACGAGATGGTTCGTAACGGTGTGGCCACGCTACGCCGCGCCGGCCTGAACAAAGTGCTCGCAGGCGTCACGACGATCGACGAGGTCGTCCGGGTGACCGCCGCCGACCACTAGGCCGACGCTTCCGGACAGCGCTCGAACTGCATTTGTCAACAGTCCTTCGCAATTCTGGCGTAAACCGGCGATCGTCGATCGCGGAGTCGACAGGCCTGGAAAGCATGGAGTTCTCTAAGCTTGGGACTGAAACCTCGAATCTTTATGACATCTTGTGGCCCTACATCTCACGTCACTGATTGTCATGTACACGGAGCGGTGGTAGATCGGCACCATGCGCATCAGCAACAGTTTCTCTGAAGGCGAGATCCAAGTTCTCGAGTTCATCCTGCAAACCCTCCTGCGCGGCGGCACCCCATCGATGGCCACCCGCAACAAGGACTTCGCGTCGGTCTACCGCAAGGTGATGACGATGAAGAAGCGCGTCGAGGAAAAGAAGTCGCAGTCGAAGCTGTCGTCTTCGGTCGGCACGGTGGCGGCGGCGGACGACGGGGTGGCTGACGACGACGATCTCCAGCGCAGAGCCGGCTAAGCGGGTTGACTGGTTTGGGTCCGTCACGTAAGCGCGGACCGCTATGCTGACCGAGCTGATCGTCCTGCGTGGCGGGCGCGTTCTCGACCCTTCTCAGGGGCTCGACGAAACGGCCGACGTCGTGATCGAGGCCGGGCGCATCAAGGAGCTCGGTCGCGATGCAGGTGCTTCTTATCAGGCGGGCAACGCGGTGCGCATCGTGAATGCGTCCGGGCACTGGGTCTGTCCGGGCTTCGTCGACCTCCACGTCCACCTGCGTGAGCCCGGGCAAGAGTACAAAGAGGACATCTGCTCCGGCCTAGACGCAGCGGCGGCGGGCGGGTTCACCGCCGTGTGCCCGATGCCCAACACCACGCCGACGAACGACACGCGCGCCATCACGGAGATGATGATATCTCGGGCGCAAGAGCACGGCGGCGCGCGTTTGATGCCATTTGGCGCAGTGACCCGCGGGCAAAAAGGCGCCGAGCTCACCGAGATGGCCGACCTGCGCGAAGCGGGTGCGATCGGGGTCAGCGACGATGGCGTTTGCGTGATGAACGCCGCGGTCATGCGCCATGCCATGGAGTACGCTCGCACGTTCGACCTTCTGGTGAGTCAACATTGTGAAGACCACAACCTCACCAAAGGCGCGCAGATGCACGAAGGCGCGCGCTCGACCCAGCTTGGGCTTCGCGGATGGCCGCGCGCGGCGGAGGACATCATCGTGGCCCGAGATTTGATTCTCGCGGAGACCACCGGCGCCCGATACCACGTTGCGCACATCTCGAGCTTCGGTGCGGTCCGGCTGATTCGCGAGGCGAAGTCGCGCGGCTTGCGGGTCTCGGCCGAGGTGACTCCGCATCATCTGCTCTTCACCGATGAGGCCCTCCTGAGCTACGACACTTATTGCAAGGTCAACCCTCCCCTTCGAGAAGCAGAAGACCTAGAGGCGCTTCGCGAGGCGATCGCCGACGGCACCATCGACTGCATCGCGACCGACCACGCGCCGCACAGCGAGCTCGAGAAGGACTGCGAGTTCGAGGCCGCCTCCGTCGGCATCAACGGGCTCGAATCCGCGATCGGCTCGATGTTCCAGCTCGTGCGCGATGGCCTGCTCAAGCCGATGCGATTCGTCGAGGCACTCTCGAGCGCCCCCGCGCGCCTGCTCCCCGATTTCGAAGGAGGCTCCCTGAAAGTCGGGCGGCGTGCGGACATCACGGTCCTCGACCCGGAGGCCCGATGGATTCTCGACAAAGAAGCGCTACGCTCCAAATCGCACAACACGCCGCTGCTCGACCGTGAGCTGATGGGAAGGCCCGTCATGACGATGGTCGGGGGCACG
>CAMYJN010000509.1 GCA_947258625.1 uncultured Polyangiaceae bacterium
TGACCTGACGTTGACGTGGCGATGTGAAATCGAGTGATGTGAAGTGACGAACTAAGAACACGGCGATGCGGGAAAGTCCCTGTTATGTTTGGGTTTCTGTTGAGTTGTGTGGGTTTGCGCTAGAGCGCGTGCGGTCGGCTTCTTTGCTTTGGAAGCATGAGGTCGCTGGTTCGAGTCCCGCCACCGGCCGCCAACCATCTCACAACCCGAAGGTCGTCGCTGTGCTCACACGACCCTGATCGCGCGCCGCAGCGCGAGCGCTAGTGCTTCGGCGTCCGAATGAACCCGGCACCGTGCCGGGTTTGGCTGCGCTTTGCTGCGTCCTACTGCGCCTTTCGGCACTTCGCCTGATTCGCTTTGGCCGGGAAAAAGCGGCATAACCTTGCTTTCTTGATTTCGTCCCATCCCCTCCGGAGGCAGAAGTCGGGGGTTCGAATCCCTTCGCGTCCGCTCAAGGTTTCAACCCTGCTGGTCCGGGAACATTCTGGAGTCACGGCGGCGCATTTGCGACGGCGTTGATAACACTCACCGATTGTTGAGTGGGTGGTACGCACGCGCGACATGACTCACCTCGATTTGTTTCCATTCTTACCTGACGAGCCTCGCGTCTAGCGACCCCGAGGTGGTCCCAGACACCATCGGCTTCGTCAAAGTAGACCTCGTCGGGTGTTTGTCCGACAAAAGCGTGATGGGGCATTTGGGTGTCGTGGTCCGGAACGTAAAAATTGATCAGCTGCTCGAGCTGCGTGAAGCTTTCGAGGGAATGCAGGTACAGCCATTGATGACGGAGAGAACGTCAGAATGCCTCGATCATGGTGTTGCTGAAGCTGACCTCCACCTGGGCAAGCAGACGGCGGATGACGCCGTCGGCCATCAGTCGGTCGACTCCGGTATTCACGTTTTCGACGCCGGAGTCGGCAACGACGGTCGGCGTCTGGTCGAAATTCTTGGCGGCCTCTTTCAAGATTTCGCACATCGTAGTGGGCGCGAGCCGTTTCGAAAGGCGCCACGACAAGATCCGGCGCGAGAAGTTGTCGATGACGGCATGCAGGTAGCATTTCGTGTCATCCAGAAGTCGGATGACCGTGAGGTCGATGTGCCAGTACTCGTTTGGGTACGTGGCCCGGATTCCGGTCTTGGGCTTTTCGGGATACGCACGGCGACGCGGACGTCGCCACCGACGCTGCCGGACGAGCTTCGCCCAGGTCGTCGCCGACGCAAAGACCCTGCCGATTCTTTGGGCATAAAGGGACAGAGTTCGAATGGGCATATGCCGATACTCCGAAGCGGTAACCATTTCCTCGATCGTGCTCACCTCGGCGGGGGTAAGTTGCGTTGGATGAGAGCGGGGGCAGCTTGATCGATCATCGAGCGCGGGATGCGGAGGTGATGAAAGATCCGTGAGTTCCCTGTCTGACAAACGATCTCTCGGATCCGATGGTCGTAGCTACGACGGCTTCGCAGGAGCTGCGGCATGGCTTCGGGTCTGGCACACTCGGCTGGTCCGAGCTAGCTCGGGCTCGGTGCGCAGGGGAGGGCGATTTCATCTTTGATTACCGGGGTGTCGCAGTTGCGAACAGGGACTTCACAAATGTCTATGGACGTAGCAGCGCACAACTCGCGCGCCTCGAAGCCAAGGTAGCGATCGAGGAGCCATTGAAACGCACCGCCCATTTCGAGCTGGCCGGTCGGGTTCGACACGTATCCAGTGTCTTCGTCCGCACACCTGCAGAGCTGCCGATCGCGGTGCACCTCTAGCGAAACATCGAACCAGAGAAACTTCCCAGATTGGATTTCAAGGTCGTCTAGCGCACGAGACCAAAACAATTACGTACGAGACCAAAACAATTACGTACGAGACCAAAACAATTACGTACGTGATCCAAAACAATTACGGATGGAGAAAAGCACGCATCTGCGATTAAGATCTGGATTAGTGCGACACGCGTTCTCGCACTCAGGAGGTTACACATGCGCAGCTCATCATTGTTCATCGCAATCGCTCTGTCCGTTTCGGGCCTAGCGTGCGCAAGCTCTAGCGTTCAAACCGAAACCACGCGTTTGTCCCGTGTTTCAGCGGGAGAAGGGCTTGGCGGCCTCTGGGTCGCTTCACGAGAAGCGCCGCCGGAAGGGGACGTCCGGGTTGCACACCAAGACGACGAAGCCGTGAGTGATCTTTGGATCAAGAACGGCTCCAAGTTGAATGCCGAGGATAAGCCGAGGCAGGACACGCCGCGGCTCGATTGGGCCCTCAGCCGGCTGACACCAGCCAGTACGTTGACCTTCGTCGCAGCCAGTCACCCGACGAAGACACATCAGTAACGAGCATCCGCTGTTAATTCACCAGAGAAACTTCCCAGGTTGAATCTCAAGCACAGCTTCGGTCGACACCGCTGAGTGTTGCGTGCTTTTCAATCTGGGAAGTGTGGATCTCAAGCACGCACCCAGGCGTACTTGGCCCGCGCCCCGGAGAACGACCTCGAGCGCGAGAAGATCTTCTGGCGTGGAGATCGCATCGAGTGGATCTTGGCGCGCGGTCACCACGAGTGGTTCTTCAGAGAAATCGAGCAAGACCGCGTGCTCTGGCTCTCTTAGCCTATTGGGCTCATGTGAAGCGCCGAATTTCGCGGTACCAGGCGTTTATGTCGACTTCCTCGGAGACCAAAGAGGGCTCGTAAGCTATCCGTCCCGACATAGTTCCTCTTCTCCTCACGAGCCCCTCTCTAGATCCCAGTCGCTTCTCTCCCGCTCTCGGTGCTGCAGGAGTCGAATCGCACGGGCGTCGCGGCTCGCGGCGCAACTGGCGACGAAATGGCGCCATGAACCGGGGTGCGGAGTTTTCTGAACCGCCTTTCGGTGAGCGGCGAGTCTGCCCCTGAGCGTCCGGGCACGACCTCGCCCAGGTTGGCGCCCAGCACGACTCTCGCCCCTCTTTCCCAACGAGCTCGCCAGTGGCGGCCACCGACGGATGACGGTC
>CAMYJN010000510.1 GCA_947258625.1 uncultured Polyangiaceae bacterium
CGCGCGGGCGATCAAGTCGATGGCGATCTCCTTGCAGTCGATCAGCGATCGCGTCGAAGCCCTTTCATCGTGCACCGAAGAGAGTGCATCGAGCATCCTGCAAATGAACGCGACCAACCACGAGGTCGCCGAAAACATGGGCAATCTCGGCTCGAGCGTTCGAGAGACGGCATCGTCGATCGAGGAAATGACCTACAGTATCAAGGAAGTCGCGCGGAACGTGGATGCGCTCGCGCAGACCGCCGACGAGACCTCGTCCTCGATGAACGAAATGGACGTGTCGATCGACCAGGTGCAGTCGAACGCCAACGAGACGGCGCGCCTCTCGGCCGAAGTCGCCGCCGACGCGGAAACCGGGGCCGATTCGATCGTCAAGATCACCGACGAGATCAACCGCATCAAGTCCTCCTCGCTCGAGGCGGTGAGCACGATTTCCAACCTCGGTGATCGTATCGAGGCGATCGGCGACATTCTGAACGTCATCGACGAGGTCGCCGAGCAGACGAACCTGCTCGCGCTGAACGCCGCAATCATCGCCGCGCAGGCCGGCGAGCACGGCAAGGGCTTCGCCGTCGTGGCGGACGAAATCAAGGACCTCGCCGAGCGGGCCGGAGCGTCCACGAAGGAAATCGCGGAGCTAATCAAGACGATTCAGGAAGAAACCAAGAATGCGATCGAAGCCGTCGAGCGCGGCGCGAGCACAGTCGACCGAGGCGTCACCGTGAGTGCAGAAGCTGAGCGCGCGCTCAAGAAGATTCTCGAATCTTCCAAGCAGTCGACGACGATGGTGCGCGGCATTGCGCAGGCGACCGTCGAGCAGGCCAGAGGCTCGAAGCAGGTGACCGATGCGATCGGGCGCATCGCAGAGACGGTTCAGCAGATCGCCGCAGCCACCGCGGAGCAGGCTCGAGGCTCCGAGCTGATCATGAAAAGCGCGGACAACATGCGCCTCATCACACAGCAGATGGAGCGAAGCAGCCAGGAGCAGGCCGAAGGCGGCCGCCAAATGAGCGGCTCCATCGAAAACATTTCCGACATGGTCCTACAGCTCCACCAGTCTCATCGGAAGCACTCGGACAGCGCCGAGCAGACCTTGGTGGCGGCGAACCGCATTCAGGAGCTGACGCGCGACTACGAGAATCGGGTCCGAATCATGCATCGGGCGGTCGATCGCCTCCGCCAGATTCGATTGGAGTCGTGACTCCCGCCATGACGGGCTGGTGGTTCCTCGGACGACCCGCAGCTTGCATCTGGTTGCCTTCCGGGGGGGCAAGGATTCATCTTAGGAGCGCATGTTTGGCATCGGCCCGACGGAGCTAGCCTTCTTCCTCGTGATCGTCCTGCTGGCGGTCGGGCCGGACAGGTTGCCCACGTTCATGCGCACCGTCGGCAAGGGGCTTCGCCAGGTGCGCAATGCTAGCCGCGAGTTCAAAGATGCGATCGGGCTCGACGAGCTGATGCGCGAAGGCGATCCGTTCCGCGCTCCTCCGGTTCGCCCGCCGAAAGCTCGACCCGTGCCCGTTCAGGAAGAGATGACGGAGTCGCAAGAGCCTGCCGCCGCGCAAGCGCCAAGCCGGCTTCCGCCGCCGCCACCAGCCGCTGCGCTCGCCGATGAGCTCGCCGACGAGGCCGAGCCCGCCGCCGAGGCGAACGTACCGGTCGAGGCGAAGCGTTCATGACATCCGCGGAGATCCAAATTCCGGAGCCGGAGCGGGCAAGGGTTCCCGAAGACGATCAGGAGATGACCTTCTTCCAGCATCTCAACGATCTTCGGTCTCGTTTGCTGCGGGCCATCCTCGGTTTGATTCCAGCCGTTGCCGTTGGTTGGATTTTCAAAAAGGAGATCAAAGACTTCCTCATCGCGCCGCTTCAGCCCGCCTGGGAAAAGCTGAATCTACCCGGTGAGGCCGTGCTTCGATTTGCTGGGCCTGCCGACGCCTTCATGATGTACATGAAGAACTCGCTCATCGCTGGGGTGCTGCTCGCGTCACCTTGGATCTTCTGGCAACTCTGGATGTTCATCGCGCCGGGTCTGTACAAGAAGGAAAAAGCGTTGGCGGTTCCGTTCATCATCGCATCGACCCTCTGTTTCACGGGAGGCGCGATTTTCGGCTACAAGCTCGTCTTTCCGGAGGCGTTCACCGTCTTGCTCGGCTTCAGCGACGAAACCCTGGTCGCCACGCTCTTCGTCAAAGACTACATGCCGTTCTTCCGCCGGATGCTGCTGGCCTTCGGCATTGTCTTCGAGGTTCCGGTCATCGTGACCTTCCTCGCGGGTGCGGGCATCGTGACCTGGCAGCAGCTCTTGAAGTTTTCGCGCTGGTGGATTGTCTGCGCGGCATTCATCTCGATGCTGCTGACACCGCAGGATGTCTACACGATGGTCATGATGCTGGTCCCGCTCGTTCTGCTCTACTTCGTCGGGGTGTTCTGCGCGTATCTGATCAGTATTTTTCAGAGAAAGCCGCGCCCTTAGCCTCGCTCGGGCACTGGGTAAGGCGGGTACTTCGGCACGTCTTCGGGGAGGAACCATTGGTCACCCCAGATGCTGGCGCCTCCGTCGATGTAGAAGGTCTGACCTGCGACGAAGTCGGCATAGCGCGACGCCAAATAGGTGATGAGGTGAGAGACTTCCTCTGCTGTACCGAGCCTCTTCAGAGGGTTCGCCTTCTCGGCGGTGTCGAGAAGCTCCGGCGGATACTGCTTGGTGCCGCTGGTGACGATCACCCCCGGCGCAACCGCGTTGACCCGAATCCCGTGAAGCGCCCATTCGACCGCAAGCGTCTTCGTCATGTTGTCCACACCCGCACGCGCCGCTCCGGTGTGCACCATGCCCGGAAAGCCACGGATGATTTGCGCGATGACGTTGACGATTCGTCCCCTCTTTTGAGGTATCATGGCCTTGTTGGCCACGGCGTGCGTCATGGCCCAGGTGCCGATCAGGTTGTTGCGGACGACCGCCGCAAA
>CAMYJN010000511.1 GCA_947258625.1 uncultured Polyangiaceae bacterium
GCGCGATGTCCACCTCTGTGACCTTCGCGCTTGGGAGGTAGCCGTAGGCCACGGCGAGCTGAAGCCCCGCGCGCACCTCTTTTGCCGAGCCGCACGCCGACGCGAATCGAGCTCTGGCCGTCCCCGCATCGTTTCCATCGGCTTCGGCGATGTTGAGCACAACGCTGTTCATTGCTCTGTGAATCTGATCGAAGAGTGACTTGTCCCGCTTCCGAATCACCGGAAGCACCTGTTGCAAGCCTCCCGCCGCCAGAAGCGCCCGTTGCTGAATGACAAGTCCCATGAGTGATCTCCTTTTTGCGTGTGAGTGGGGTTCACCGAAAGGGCGCCAGCCCGGCCCCACTCACACGCAAAAAGGAGGTCACGATGACAAAGTGAAATCAGACAATGGCTGGCACCGGCATTGACGCCGACACTGTCGCTGGCACGGGCACTGCCGCTGACACTGTCGCTGGCACGGGCACTGCCGCTGACACTGTCGCTGTCACTGTCGGAGCAAGGGCATCAGCCGGGCATAACTCCGCTCCCGGTCCCTCCGAATATCATCCAAAATCCCCTGAATCTCCGTCCTTCCCTCTCGCTCGAGCATCCGCTCGTTGTGCGAAACGACCGACGCGGCGACGCTTTGCGGGGCCTTTGTTCCGTTGAGCTTCTCCAAGTCGATGTCGAAGATGTCGCGGTAGTGGGGAGGGTCCTGGGCCCGGATTTCTTCGAGGCGAGATCGGCGAACGAGCTGCACCGTCGGATCGGGGGTTTGCCTTAGAAACTGGATCGAACCCGCGGATTCAGCCGCGCACGGGTAGAACGGCGCGGTCAAAAAGACGCCGTCTTGCTGCGCGCCGATCGACCTTGCCCAGGCCGCGAAAGAGTCTGGCCCTCCGGTGAAGCGCGGGGCGATCACGAACGCAACGTCGATGGAATGGTCGTGCGCCCAGCCGGCAAGCACCGGGGCTAACTCCTTGGGACTGCAAGACACACGGGTGACGACGTGTGCGCGAGCACGGCCCTCGACTCGAGCTGCTCTTGCCCAGGGACAGACCGAGAAACGCTCGATCAGCTCGCTATGGTAGCGCGCGTGGAGCCGGAGCGCCTCGCGCCGAAGCGCCTCATGCGGATTCACCGGGCTCAATCTGTCGCCCGCGCAATTCGTTTGGAGAGATATTCGTCGAGGTGGGGCACGATCTGCATGCTTAGTGCCTTGTCGGGCATGAGGAACTCTGCCCGAACGACCTCGCGGTTGTCGACTTGCACCTTCGGCTCGGCTTCCATCTCGAGCTCATAGATGTCGAGCGTGTCTTGACGGTGCTCGAACACGTGCGTGCCGTGATAAGCGTGGACCAATCGCTTGGGCTGCACGTTGATGCCGACCTCTTCGCGCAGCTCGCGTGCCGCCGCGGTCCGACGATCTTCACGGGACCGGATGTAGCCGCCGGGCAAGGTGAGCTGGGCTCGATAGGAGTTTTTGACGAGCAAGACTCGGCCGTGGTGCCAGACCGCCACCAGCGCTCCGGTCGTCTCCGGCCGTCGAATGAACCAAAGAAGCCGTAGCCCCCAATGCGCCACCCTATACACCGCCCTGATCAAGGCGTTGAACATGGCCACAGGTTACCAAAAGAGCCGGGGGCAGAGAAATCCCTGCTCGGCCGTATCCCTTCAGAGGTTTGCGCCCGGCCGGGCCCATTCCCCGCGCCGATAGGCAAGAATACCGAGGAACATACGAACCAGGAACGAAATGGGGACGGCGACCCAGATCCCGAATGCGTCCCAGCCCACGACGAAACCGAGGAACCAGCTGAGGGGCACTTGAATGATGAGCGTGCCGACGATGTTGATCATCAGGCTGGTGTCGGTCGCGCCGGCGCCGCGGAGCATTCCGATGAGCGCAATGTGGATACCGACGACCGGCATGCCCCAGCCGAGTACCTGCATCCAGAGGATCGAATAACGGCCCAGATCAGTCGCCGGGTCGATATCGAAAATCGCGATGATTGGTGTCGCGCCAAACACGATCGACAGGCCGAGAAACGTCATGATGGCGGTCGACAAGACGATGCCGCCACGGACGACTTGACGCGCCTCCGGCTCATCTCTGGCGCCAAGCGCATTTCCGACCATCGCCCCAATGGCCTGCGAGACTCCCAACCCAGGCACGAACGCCAGCGACTGAACCCTAAGTCCGACGCCGTGAGCCGCAACGGCCACCTGTGCCACCCGTGCCAGCATTCCGACGACCGAGAGAAAGGCGATGTTGAGGACGAGCATGTCGAGCGCGGCCGGCGCTCCGATGCGAAAAAGATCGCGGGCGAGCGGCCGGTCGAGCCTTGCCAAGCCAAGACGCGCACGCACACCGTAGACGACGTCACGCCTCAGAATGAGCACCATCAGGATGACCGCAACGGCCTGAGAGATGACCGTGCCCCAGGCGGCGCCGCGGACACCCATGGCGGGAAGTCCAAGGCGCCCCAAGATCAGGCCATAGTTCAACACGATGTTGATGAGGTTGCTCAGCAGCGCGATCATGAACGGAAGCATCGTATTGCCAACCGCGCGCAGAGCCGCCGCGAACAGCATATTCAAGTAGAAGAACACCGTGAGTGAAAGGAGTGGACGCAGGTAGCTCACCGCGAGATCGCGCACCCCTGCTTCGGCGCCGAGCCACTCCATGATCTGGCCAGCAGTGAGGTTGCCCACGATCGCCACCGCGATTGACACCAGGTAGGTGAGAAGAATGCTCTGGTGCAGAACGTGGTTGATGCGGTCGGATTGACGCGCGCCGTGGGCACGGGAGATGAAAGCAACCGTCCCTACGGTCAGCCCGAGCATCGCCACCATCAGCAAGAAGACCAGCTGACCCGCAAACCCTAGCGCCGTCAGCGCTTCCTCGGCATCGACCAGACGACCGCACATGGCGGTGTCGACCGCCAAGGTGAGGACGCTGAGCAGATTCA
>CAMYJN010000512.1 GCA_947258625.1 uncultured Polyangiaceae bacterium
TCGATGCCTTCGATGATGTGGTCTTTGGCTTTGAGCTTGCCTTCGGCCATCCACTGCGCGATTTCGGCGGCCGCCTCGCCGCACTCCTTCACGTAGTCGAAGACGACGAAGCCCTCCATGCGTGCCCGGTACGTGAGCAGCGCCATGTAGTTGTTGGGGCCGCGGAAGCGGGGGTTGTTGTACTGGCTGATGGCGCCGGAGATGACGATGCGGGCGCGCATGGCGATTTTGCTGAGCACGGCGTCGAGGATTTCGCCGCCGACGTTGTCGAAAAACACATCGACGCGTTTCGGGCAGAGCTCGCTCAGGCGGTTGCGGATGTTTTCGTTCTTGTAGTCGATGGCGCCGTCGAAGCCGAGCTCGTCGATCAAGTACCTGCACTTGTCCGGGCCGCCAGCGATGCCGATGACGCGGCAGCCTTTGATCTTTGCGATTTGCCCGGCAACGCTGCCCACCGCTCCGGCCGCCCCCGAAATGACAACGGTTTCGCCTTCTTTGGCTTTGCCGATGTCGCGCAGGCCGAAGTACGCCGTCATGCCCGGCCAGCCTAGGACGCCCAGGTAGCTCTGAATTGGCGCGAGGCTGGCGTCGATTTTCAAGAGCTCCTTGGGCTTAGCCAATGCGTACTGCTGCACACCGAGCACACCTTGCACCGTGTCGCCTACGTGGAGCTTCTCGCTCTTGGACTCGATGACCTCGCCGACGGTGTTCGCGCGCATCACGTCACCGACCTTCACATCGTCGATGTAGGTCGCCCCTTCGTTCATCCACGCGCGCATCGCAGGGTCGAGCGAAATGTGGCTGATCTTCACGAGCACCTCACCGTCGCCCGGCTCGGGCACCGGACCTTCGCCGAAGGACCAGTTTCTGTCGTTGGGGAGGCCTTCGGGCCGGGATGCTAGCCGCACCTGCTTGTTCATCATGCTCATGCTCCTGAAATCAGAGTTCGGCCGGCTCAGGCCTCGGTCCAGATGCGTTCGCCCGGGATCCACTTCGCGTGAAACCCGGCCGGCACGCGCGAGGGCAAGCGGACACGCGCCACGGAGCCGCGCTCGATTTGCCGGGCGTCGAAGACCCAGGCTTCGGAGCGGCCGTCGGGGTTCATCATGATGGTCACCACGTAGCCGTCGTCTTCGCTCTGGGCGCCGACGCGGCGGGCGTACGGAGACTCGCTGGCGAACCAGCCGTCCGGGTAGTCGTAGCGGACGCACGACCCGTCTTCGTGGTCATATTTCACCAGCGCACGGAACTCGACGGTGTGCATATCGGCTGGAAGGTACTGATGGTACGAAAACCGTGTCTTCTCTCCGTACAGCAGCGTGTCAGGCAAGCAGAACTCGGTGTTCAAGTCGTCGAGCTGCTCTTCTTTGCATTCACCCGTCGCCAGGTTCATGCGCCAGCGCCGCAGGTGCGTTTGGATTCGAAGGTACGCGAGCATCGAGGCAAGCGGCCCTTCTTCGGGGTTTCGCCGGATCGATGGGTCGGGCTGAAAGCAGCCGTCCATGACGATCCAGTCGCCCTCTTCCCAGGCGTTGACCATGTGAAGGACATAGCCCGGCTCGAACTCGAACCAGCGCACCTCGTCGGTGCCACCGCGGCGCGGGATGACGCCAAAGCGCGAAGGGAGGTCGCGATGAAAGCGCGCCACGCGGAAGCCGTGTTTTTGAAGGAGCTCCGGGTCTTGGAAGAAGGGGAAGTCGTGCAGGATGGAGTAGTTTTGCGTGATAGTGATGTCGTGCGATGCGCGGACGCCCGGCAGGTCGATGGGGACCTGGTGCACGAGCTTGCCGTCGCGGTCACAGACGCCGTAGGTCATGTAAGGCGGCTCGAAATCGTCCAGGGTGAACCAGACCATCTCCCCGGTACGCTCGTCGACCTTCGGGTGCGCCGAAACCGTCGTCCGCCGCTTGCCGCCGAAGTCGTCGACCCCAGTTGGCTCGAGCGTCAGCGGGTCGAGCGTGTACGGCTCGCCGCAGAGGTACCAGAGCGCGTAGAGCTTCCCGCTGTGCCAGACGACATCAGTGTTCGCGGTGTCCTTGGCGCGCAGGTCCATGCCTTCTTGGTTGAGTGGCCCCATGACGCCGTTCCAAAGGGCGTGGCCCGCCTGCGCTTCCTTGCGAAGGCCCGCGGTGGGCACGAGCCGGCTTCGATACGAGGCCTTTCCATCTCGGAAGTAGACCGCGTGCACCATCCCGTCGCCATCGAACCAGTGGTAGGCGTTGCGAGGCTGGAACACCGAGTTTGGCCCGTTGCGGACGTAGGCGCCGAAGAGGTCGGTGGGCAGCTCGCCCTCCACTTCGAGGTCGAACGCGCAGCTCTCGTGGACGGTGGGAGCGTGGATGCCTTGCAGGTAGGGGTTGTCGACGTTCGGAGTCCAGGTTGGTGCTTCGGTCTCGGCTGACGTCATCGTCCGGAGGGTACGTGAGGGGAGGCGGCAGTGCCAGGGGCAGGGGAGATGTGGTTGCCGAATGTGGGAGCTGGTTTGGTTTGTTTACACCGCCCGCCCACCCCCGCCCGTAGTCCTCCCTGCCGCGGCATTTGCTGCGCTCTGCCTTGGCGGCGCTTTGCGCCGGGCTTCGCCGTTCCGGCTCGCGCTTCCGCCTGCTGTTTTGGAGGCGGTGCCAGTGCCAGTGCGAGTGTCGGCCTGAGCGTCCGCGTCCGTGCCAGTGTCAGCGTCCGTGTCGGTGCGCTATCGTACCGCTCATGACGGCGCCGACTCATCAGGATCCGGGGCTTCTCTCCGATGACGTTGCCCGCTTCATCCCGTCCGGCGTCGACCCTAGGACGCTCCCCCGCTCCTTCGCCCTCGTCGAACCGCTACCCGCGCTCGGCCCGGTCCCCGACTCTTGGCGTCCCCGCCCAACGTTCGAGCACAGCACCGACGCCTTCATCGCAACCATCCCCACCGATCCCCAGACCAGCCTCTACGGCACCGGTGAAGTC
>CAMYJN010000513.1 GCA_947258625.1 uncultured Polyangiaceae bacterium
GCCCGGGCGCTTGGAGGCCTCGGGCGCCATCCATTCTTCGTCGGTCTTGGCACCGCGCTCCTTCCGTGCGGGGCGTTGGCCGCGGCAGTTCTCATCGCCGCATCCACCGGGTCCACCGCGCTCGGCTCGCTGAGCATGCTTGCCTTCGCCGTGGTGAGCGGCGTGGGCCTTGTTGGCGCCGCATGGCTTTTCGAGCGATTCGCTCGACGACCTCGGCCAACGACATCGCGGTTCCTTGCCGTCGTTCTCGCGCTGGGCTCGATCCTGTTCGTGATTCGTCCCGTGCATGCCTTGCGCACCGGTGATACGTCTTCCTGTCATGCGCCCGGAGCAGACGAAGCCGGCCACGAGGCGCATCATCCGCATTCTCACGCACCGTGACTGCCCCGGAGCCAGTCGTTTGCGAGCTTCCCCCCGAGCGATCGATGCCGTCGGTGGCGCGCTGCACTCACTGCGCGCAGCCGATGGTGAGCGACACGTTTGCTCCGTACTGCTGTCGTGGCTGCCGCGCCGTCCACGGCATCCTCACCAAGGCCGGGCTCACCCGATACTACGACCTGCGCCGTGGACCGGGTCTTCCTCCGGCAGATCTGGAATCCCGCCGAATCGATCACAAGTGGCTGGAGCTCATCGAAGAGGCACGCGCGGCGGAGCGCGGGGTCACGCGCGTGGAGCTCGACATCCAGGGGATCCACTGTGCCGCTTGCGTCTGGCTGATGGAAGAGCTCTTTCGACGCCACGGCGGCACACAGACCGGCCTGATGTCGATCAACCCGGCGCTCGGCCGGGTTGAGCTTCGCATCTCGCCCGAGTTCCCGCTTGGTGATTGGGTCGACTCGGTCGAGGGCCTCGGGTACCTATTGGGCCCGGCGCGATCGAGTGGCGCTCGGGCGTCGGACGACTTGCTCATGCGCGTCGGCATCTGCGCCGCGCTTGCCGCCAATGTCATGCTCTTTGGCGCTGCCATGTACCTGGGCCTCCGCGAAGGTCCGATCTACGTGCTCCTCAACCAGTTGAGCTATGCCGCCGGCGTGCTTGCCGTGCTCGTAGGGGGTTCGGTGTTCATCGGTTCCGCGTTCCGCGCGGTTCGAAGGCGCATGCTCCATCTCGACGTGCCGATCGCGCTCGGTATCGTCCTCGCGTTTGCAGGCTCGACCTATTCGTTCTTCTTCGTCTCCGGGCACGCCGCTTACATCGACACGCTCACCGTCTTCGTCGCGCTCATGCTCGTTGGCCGCTGGCTTCAACAGCGCATGTTGGAGCGCAATCGCGCCCAACTCTTGACCGATGATGGTACCCAGAGCTTGCTGACGCGCGAGATCAAAGATGGTGTCGTTCGCATCGTGCATTGCATCGGCATTCACGGGGGGGACCGCTTGTTGATCGCCCCCGGCGATCTGGTTCCCGTAGACCTCCGTGTTCTCGACCGCGCAGCGAGTTGCTCGCTCGACTGGATCGACGGTGAAAGCCGGCCACGGCGGTTCGACCAAGGGCAAACCGTGCCAGCGGGGGCCTTCAACGTGGGCGAGCGGGCTTTTTCGGGCGTTGCCACCACAGACTTTGCCGCGTCGTCTTTGGTGGGATTGCTGGGACGCGACCCCGCCACCAAGGGCGATGGGCCCTTGGCCACACGCTGGTGGTCTCGGCTGTCGCGCTTCTACGTGATCGGCGTCGTCGGAGTTGCCACTGCAGGCATCAGCTACTGGTGGTGGCGAACGGGAGAGCCGCTTTTCGCGATTGAGGTGGGCACGGCGGTCCTGGTCGTGACCTGCCCCTGCGCGTTTGGTATCGCCGCACCGCTCGCCTATGAGCTCGTGCTCACGCAGTTGCGCCGTGCAGGCGTGTTCGTTCGGGTCGGTGACTTCCTCGATCGCGTTCGCTCGATGACACGAATCGTCTTCGACAAGACGGGCACGCTCACGACCGGCATGCTCGAGGTCGCCAACCCAGCCGCTCTCGAATCGCTGTCGGAACGGGAGATCACTTGGCTCTACAGCATCGCCGCCCGGAGCGCGCATCCCAAGAGCGTTGCGGTTCGACGGGCCCTAGAAGGACACCCGGCCGCGCGTTTCATCGAGCTGGACACCAAAGAAGAGACCGGTTACGGCACGAGCGCCGAGTACGACGGCCGAGAGCTGAGGCTGGGGGCCCCTCACTGGGCAGCCGCGGTCTCTGCAGCCGGGGGCGACGTCGTTTTCGCGATCGATGGTGACGTTCGGGTCGCGCTACACACCGACGAGCAGCTGCGGCCGGGCGCACGCGCTGAGATCGAACGGCTCGACGCGGAGGGCTACGAGCTCGTCATTCTCAGCGGCGATTCGCCGTCGCGTGTCGTGAGCCTCGGGGCAGGCTTGGGGATGGAAGCGGATCGTTGCATGGGGGGTCAGAATCCAGAGCAGAAGGCGGCGTACGTGCGAGCGCACGAACCGGCACGGACTTTGCTGGTAGGCGACGGTTTGAACGACCAGATCGCCATGCGAGCGGCGGCCTGCTCGGGCACCCCAGCAGTGAATCGACCGTTCATGGCCTCACGATGTGATTTCTATTTCGTGTCTCCGGGCTTGCACCCCGTGGCGCAAGTTCTGCGCGCGTCCGATACGCTCGCGCACGTCGTGCGTCGCATCCTTGCTTTCGCAATTGCTTACAACTTAGTCGCCGTATCTCTTGCATTGGCCGGTTTGATGCGGCCGTGGGTCGCAGCTGTGCTAATGCCGCTCAGCTCGCTCATCACACTTGCGTACACGGTGATGATGCTGTCGCGAAAGAGGCTCCGATGGAGATCTTGATCTTACTGATTTTCGTTAGCGTGATATTGGTTGGCGCCGCCGTGGGATTCTTCGCGTGGACCGTCCGGCAAGGAACATTCGATCAAGCCGATCGCCTTGCCTTGCTCCCGCTTGACGATGAAAAGCCCGTGACCCCAACGACGGAGAGGGAAGAGG
>CAMYJN010000514.1 GCA_947258625.1 uncultured Polyangiaceae bacterium
GGCCGAGCGCGATGCGTTCGCGGAGGTTTTCGATCTCGTCCTCGTCCACGTCGGTTTCACCGAGCTCTCGGCGGATGGCCTTGACCTGCTGGCGGAGCAGGTACTCTCGCTGCGAGCTCGACATCTCTTCTTCGACCATGCTGGATATCTCTTGCTTGACCCGCAGCACTTCGTTTTGGCGATTCACTTGGTCCAGGACTTTGCGAACCCTCGTTCGAATGTCGAGCGTTTCGAGAACCGCCTGCTTCGACTCGTTTGGAACCGGCAGGTTCGACTCGATGAGGTCGGCCAGTGCGCCCGCTTCACGGACATTGTCCAGAATGTGTAGCGACTCGCGCGATGCCGTCGGGAGGTCGTGGAGCAGCTGGCGCGCAGACTCCCTCAGGTGGGCCGCCAGGGCTTCGACCTCGACGTCGACGGTCGGCAGCTCGTGGTAGCGATGCACGCGGGCGCGCATCGTCGGATGCCGGCCGAGGGTTTCTTCGATGCGCATCCGGCTCACGCCTTGCAGGACGACGCTGTACTGACCCGAGTTGAGGCGGATGACCTTCAAGACGCGGGCGATTGTCCCGATGTGATACACCTGATCGAAGGTAGGGTCCTCGACCTCGGCCCTGTGCTGCGTCACCACCCCGATCGCGGGGCGCTCGCGCCCGCAGGCCTCTTCGATCAGGCGGACCGACCGAGGCCGGCCGACGTTGACGGGCACGACCGTGGCTGGGAAGAGGACCGAATTTCGGAGAGGCAGAATGGGCAAGATCGGTTCAGCGCCAGCGGGAAAGATCGAATCAGTCATTAGATTTGCCAACGATATTCGAGATCTACGCCGCCAGCAACGACCCTGCGCAATCCACTAGCGCCCCGGGCGGTCGGCTGGTATCAAAGCGGCGCCCGAGATGCTGGGACGGAGATCCATAGGGGGAGCGGGGGTGCTCGGACTGACCGCCATCGGCGGTTGTCACGGCGGGCTCGCGTTCAATGCGATCGTATTGCTGGTTAGCGTGGGGATTTTCGTAGGTACGATCCTCTTGGAGCGGTCCCCCTAGCTGTGACTATTCCGGAGCTCCGTACTCTCGACGAATTCACCCTGGCCGACGTCGAAGCCATTCGGCTCCTCTTGCGCGGTGGCTCGGTTGTCGATTGGCACCGTCTCAATTTCGCCGACGAGGCCGAGGCCGAGGCCTTCATTCGAGCCCAGGAGATCGACCCGGACGACCCTGCCGATGTCGCCCGGGTGCTGCAGGTGAAGGAATCGGCGATCGACTATCTCCGCCGTCACTTCGATTTTCCGGTTCCAAAGCCGGTGGCGAAGAGGGACCTCGTGGGCCTCTTGATGCTCGCGTCCTCCAAGGGGCATCGGCAAATCTGTGCCTGCGCGATCTTGAAGGTGATGCACATCATTCACCACCTCGAGGCCCGTGAGCTTTTGTTCCTTTTGCCGACTGCGGACGAAGAGGTCTTCCAGTGGGTGGAGCAGAAGGTCTACCACGTCATGGCGTCTGCCCTGGCCAATGACTTTCCGATTCTCGAGTTCATCGGCGGGCGCAAGAACAAGGATTCCCTCTACACCAAACTCCTGTCGAAGCCCGAGGTCAGTGCGTCTCAGATCTATGACAAGGTGCGCTTTCGAATCGTGACGCGCAGCTCGCACGACATCTTCCCGGTCCTGAGCTACGTTCAGCGCAGCATCGTGCCGTTCAACTTCGTGATTCCGGGCCAGTCCACCAATACGCTGGCGCGCTTCCACGAGTACTGCCGGTCAGAGCCGGCGCTTGCGAAGCACATCCCCAACATGCAGCTCCCGCTCGATCTAGAGGATGGCCTTTCCTCAATCGACAATCGCTTCACGGCGCCAAGCTACCGCGTCGTTCACTTCGTAGCCGACGTGCCGGTTCGAGTCCCCGACAAGGTGCTGGTGGCCGCGCCGCCTGGGGTTTCGGAGCTCGGTCATACCATCTTCGTTCAGACCGAGTTTCAAGTGATCGATCGAGCGACCGACGAGAGCAATGAAGCAGGCGACGCAAGCCACCAGGCTTACAAAGCGCGGCAGAGGCTCGCGGTCATGCATCGACTCAAGGTTGGCCGATTTTCGTAGTCGTTGATAACAAAACAAAGGGCGAATGCTCTCGCATCCGCCCTTTGTTTTGTGTAAGCGATTTTGGGTCTAGGTGATCCCTGGTCCCTTAGAGTGAAGTGCCGCCGGAGCCGCCGCTTCCGCCAGAACCGCCGCTGCCACCGGAGCCGCCGCTTCCGCCAGCGCCTGTGACTGGGATGGTCACGCCATCGCCCAACATACTGCACGGGCCTTCAGCGCTCGCATCGAGGGTGAGGTCACCTGGAACGGGTGCGGTCACCTGGAGGTCGATCACGGCCGCCGTGAGCTGGATGACCAGCTCCGTGGCATCCGCGCCCACCGTGAACTCACCGCTGCCGCTGCCACCGTTGATGGTCAAGGTCGTTCCCGTGTACTCGTCCTCGGGAATATCAATATCGACCGTGCCCGTCCCACCCGACGTTGCATCATAGGTGGTGGTGCTGGTGCCTTTGACGAGCGCCGTAACCTCGAGCGGAAGGCCGCTGATCGTACTGGTGGCCTCGATATCGATCGTGACCGTGCCACCTGCAACAACGTCACCCTGCGCGATTGCATCGAATTCGACCGGAGCGTTGATGTCGCCGCCTGCTGCCGCAGCTAGGCCTTCGAGCACCGATTGCGGGCAGAAGAGACAAGCGTCGGCGTCGCATGTCGGCGGCGCCATACCGCCTGAGCCACCCGAGCCACCCGAGCCGCCCATGCCCGCAGGCGCGGGGTCATCGCTGCAGCCGAAGGCCATGAGTGCACCGCCAAGCAGTGCGAGTAAAGCTAGTTTGCTGATCTTCATACGTTCTTCTCCTTAGATCCGGGACATTCCGGTTCCACGTCGCCGCTTTTGCGTGCGCG
>CAMYJN010000515.1 GCA_947258625.1 uncultured Polyangiaceae bacterium
TTCATATCCTCCGCGACTCGGTCCCTCAGCCAAATCTCTCTGCAGGCTTGGATGAGCTTCCAGTCGTTGCGCATGGCTTTGGTCAGGCGTTCGAGGAGCAGCCCATACGTCACCACCGAGGGCAGTACCGTCGCTCCCTCCGTTTGAACCTTGTGGTACAGGCGATCGAAAGCCTCGCCTTTGGCCCGATCCAGGAACTCAGCCAGGTACGGGTTGGCCGCAGCGCAGCGAGCCACTTCATCGACGAGCTCGAGCGCGTCGTCGGTGTCGAGGTCCTTGCCCAGGAGCCAGTCGCCGAGCGCCGCCAGTTCCGCCGCTTGCCACCTACCCGTGCCGTCGACCAAACGAAACTGCACGAGATGGTGCCGGATCAATTCGGTGATGCGATCAAGTCGCAGCCCGGCAATCACCTCCTTGATGCGCACGGCAATGCTCATGGCCACCGAAACGTCGATTCGTTCTGCAACACTCATGTCTGCTCCTCTTCAGGGGGAGCTTAGGCTTCGATGGCGGGCGCGTTCTTCACCACGAATTGAACGAAGCGCGACCTCACCTGATCGGAAGCGAGCGCCCGCTGGGCGGGAGGCAGCTTGGTGATCGCTTGCACGGCGTGGTTGAGGAACGCCGCGCCGCGGCTCTCGCTCTCGTCGAAGAGAAGATCGGCCAGGCGACCGTGCTCGACCATCTGGCGCACGACACGCTCGACCGTGTTTTCAGGCACGTGGCTCGGGTTCTCTCGGCGTTCCATGCGGATCGCGTCCTGCTTGCAAGTCGTGGCGCAAACGCCGCACCCGATGCAGAGCTCCGAATCGAAGACGGCGCGCAGCTCATTCTTGCGTTGGCCTCCGGCGCGCGCCGGTGCCATCGTGATCGCCGCGACCGGACACGCCCGAGAGCATCGCGAGCAGCCTTTGCAGTCGTCAGGGTGGTACGCCGGCTCGAAGCCACTCGGGTTGACGGCCTTGAGCCCGAAGTCGTTGATGCTCGAAAGCTGCCCGCAGCAACACGCGCAGCAGTTGCACACATAGGCAGGCTCGTTCTTCACGTTATCGGCGATTTGAACCAGACCGAGCTTCCGCGCCTTTTTCACGATGCTGAGCGCCTCTTGCTTCTCGATCGGACGGCCGAAGCCACGTCGAATGACGAAATTTGCGCCGCCGTTGAGCGACAGACAGATCTCTTGGGGGACGTCGCACGCCTTGCCCAGATGCTCGGCCTTGTGCCGGCAGTAGCAGTGCGAGACGGCGATGCGATCGGATTCTTCGATGAGCCTGGTCGTACGCTCCCAGTCCAGCACTTCGGGAATGCCGTCGGCCAGCACGTCCTCGTGGACCATGGAGCGCCCGACGACCGTGTCATTGCCGAACACCTCACGCACGAAGGTGTCGTCGCCGTGCATGTAGGCGTCCATGGCCTTTGCGACGGCCAACTTGTCGAACATGTCGTGCGCCCGCATCATCGAGAACTCGAAGAAGCCAACGACGGGTGGCGCAAGGAGGTACTTGGCCTCGCCGGTCTTCGGGCTGACGAGGTCCATGATCAAGCCCTTGTCGCACAGCGGTTCGAGCTTTTGCCTCAGCTCCTCTTCGGGCACGTCGTAGCGCCGGGCCAAGCGGCGGAGAGATGTGGGTACCATCGGCATCCGCGACGCCAGCTCGGCCTCCTCCGGCGTGTACATGACCTCGAGCAGCTCACGCCAGCCTTCGAGGGCGCGCTGATCCTCCGGCCTCGGCATCGCGACCGCGTGGTGGTCGAGTCGGTCCATCAATGACCGATACTCCTGCTTGAGTTGGCTCATGTGTCCCATGGCAAACCTCCACCATCGGATGCATGCGATCCCCGTACCATCGTTCAGCGTCCGCGGATTTGCTCAAAATGCAGCAAATAGAGGTGTTGGCGCGCCCAGCAGCCCCCGCAAGCGCGAATATTCTGCGTGCCCGCTGCACTTCGCGCGCTGGCCGCTCCGAGACATCGATGCACAAAATAACTATTGACGAATCGTCAATAATCGCCATACTCGCATCATCATGGACCTTGGACCCAGGCGGATGACGACGGAAGCTCGACGGGCGCAGCTGCTGGCGTATGGCCGGCAGCACTTCGCCGAGTACGGCTATGAAGCCATGCCGATGGACGCGATCGCCGAACGCGCGGGCGTCTCCAAGGGGCTCCTCTATCATTATTTCGGAAACCAGCGCGGCTTCTACATGGAGACCGTCCGCGCCGTGACGGACGAGGTGATCGCGATCACCGAGCCACCCGCCGATCAACCGTTTGACCAAGCGTTCCGGACGATGGTGACGCGCTTTGTCGGCTACGTGCAGGAACATGGTGCGATCTACACCGCCCTCGTCCGGGGAGGCCTTGGTTCGGATATCGAAGTGAATGAGCTCCTCGATCGCGTGCGGACGACTACGATGAGCCGGATTCTCGCGCGTCTGGACATCCATCAGCCCTCCGCCCTGTCACAGATAGCGATTTACGGATGGGTGAGCCTCGTCGAAAACGCCTGCGCGGAGTGGGCTCTTGCCAGCGGCGCTTCTCCCGATCAGCTGGTCGACTTCTTCATTTCTGCTCTTGAGCCCGTGCTCGACATCCTGCAAAGCGAACAATGCCCATGAAAGGTCCCGATCATGACTCGACCCGCTGAAACCACTCGGACGGCATCGCCTAGGATCAAAGTTGCACGGGAGTGGATTGGTGCTCCCTCCGGGACGCTGAAGAATCCGACGTTCTGGCTTTTCGTCGTTGCGATGGGCGCATTGTCATCCGGAGTTGCGGGATATCTCTTTGGTCAGCTTCCAGCGGCCGCAACGATCGCGATCAACGCAACCGCAATCTACCTCCTCTTCACGGTGATGCACGACAGCATGCATCGCACCGCCCACGAATCACGTTTCATCAATGATCTGCTCGGTCGACTGTCCGCCCTTACACT
>CAMYJN010000516.1 GCA_947258625.1 uncultured Polyangiaceae bacterium
CTTCGCCTACGTTCTCGACGGCGACAACATCCGCCATGGGCTCAACAGCGACCTCGGCTTCGCTCCAGAGGACCGCGTGGAGAACATTCGACGCATCGGAGAGGTCGCGCGGCTTTTTGCAGACGCCGGGGGTCTCGTCCTGTCGGCGTTCATCTCGCCGTACCGCAAAGACCGCGACCGCGTGCGGGGGCTGATGGGCCCCGGCGAGTTCATCGAGGTGTTCGTCGACACGCCGCTCGAGATTTGCGAGGCGCGCGACCCCAAGGGCCTCTACAAAAAAGCCCGGGCGGGCGAGATTTCGAACTTCACGGGGCTCGATGCTCCGTACGAAGCGCCGAAGAGCCCAGAGGTCCACCTCGAAACCGAGAACCTCAGCGTGGACGAAGCCGCCGGCCTCGTGGTTCGCTATCTCGAAGAACAACACATTCTAGGAGAATCCTGATGCCTGCTCGCGAAGAGATGTGGGAGCAAGTCCCCGAAGAAGTCGACCTGGTGGTCATTGGCGGCGGTATCACAGGCGCCGGGATCGTCCGAGATGCGGCGCGGCGGGGCCTGCGCGTGGCGTTGTTCGAGCAAAACGATATCGCGTATGGGACGAGCTCCCGGTCGAGCAAGCTCATCCACGGCGGCCTTCGCTACCTCGAGAGCTACGAGTTCAGTCTCGTGTTCGAGTCGGTGAGCGAGCGCCGCGTCGTGATGGATCTCGCGCCACACCTCGTGAACCCGCTCGCCTTTCTCTTTCCAGTCTATCAGGGCGCGCGCAAAAGCCTGCGCATGATCAGCGCCGGCATGTGGCTCTACGACGGCCTTGCCCTGTTTCGTTCTCCGAAGCGGCACAAGACGCTGAAACCCAGTGAAGTTGCCGCAGAGGAGCCGCTGCTAAAACAAGAGGACCTGCAGGGCGCTCCCGTGTACTACGATTGCTCCACCGACGACGCCCGGCTCACCCTCGAAACCATCATCGATGCGACCCGCAACGGCGGTATCGTCGTCAACTGGGCCCGCGTCGATGCGCTCACCAAGGACGACCAAGGCCGCATCTCGGGCGTGGTCGTGAAAAACCAGCGGGACAGAAGCCTTCGGGAAGTGAACGCACACACCGTCATCAACGCCACCGGTCCGTGGACCGACGAGGTCCTGGCGATGAGTGGCCCGCGAAAGGGCAAGGTCCTGCGGCCGACCAAGGGCATCCACATCGTCGTCGAGCGCGAGAAGCTGCCGGTCCAGCATGCGGTCGTGCTGTTCCACCCCACCGACGCGCGTGTTCTGTTCGCGCTACCTTGGGGCGAGCGCACCTACGTGGGCACGACCGACACCGACTACGACGGAGCGCCAGGCGAAGAGGCGGCCACGCTAGAAGACGTCGACTACCTGATCGCTGCGTCGAACCATTATTTCCCCACGAAGCAGATCAGTCGGGACGACGTGATCTCCACTTGGGCGGGGCTGCGCCCACTCATTGCGCCGGAGCCCGAAGTCGGCGAGATGTCGGAGTCGCAGGTCAGCCGGGAGCATCAAATCTTGATCGGCGAGGACGGCCTCATCACGATTGCGGGCGGGAAGCTCACGACGTACCGAAAAATGGCCAAAGAGTGCGTCGACGTCGCGGTCAATCTGCTTAAGCTCTCGGACAAGCTTCCCGTGGATATTCAGTCCGGCCAAACCTTCAAGTTCCCGCTTCCTGGCGCGGTGGGGTGGCCGGCGGACGACGATCACGCGCGGGTTGCGGCGGAGCTCGCCGAACAGTGCGACTCTGGCTTGTCCGAGCAAGTCGGCCTCCATTTGGTCGATACCTACGGCATGCGTGCGCTCGAGGTCGCCAAGCTCTGCGAGGCCGATCCTTCCTTGGCGGAGCCGATCGTGCCCGGGCGCGTCGAGATCATGGCGCAGGTCGATTTTGGCGTTCGAGAAGAGCTGGCCGCCAGTGTGAGCGATTTGATGATTCGGCGAACACAGATCTTCTTCCGGGATTTCGAGCAAGGGCTCGGCTCGGTCGAAAAGGTCGCAACGCGAATGGCGCAGCTGATCGGCTGGTCCGACGAGGAGCGGCAGAAGTCGATCGACGGCTACAAGGCCGAGGTTGCGCTGTCGCAGCGATGGCGAGAAGCCCTGTAAAGTCGCCGCGACGCGTCGACCACAGGGTCCCGCTACGGAGCTAGCTGCGGGAGCTTGAGCTTCAAAGTGAGCGCGCCTGGCTCGACGCGGATCGACTCGAGCTCGAGCATGTCGAAGACCATCGCCGCCGTTTGGTTCGAAGCGAAACGACGTACGGCCGGCACGCTTCGAAGATCCACGCGCAGGCGTCCAGCAGTTTCGCGCTCGACGATTGCGCCGCCGACGTCGATCGAATCGGGCGACGCGATCATCGGCCAGGTGGCTTTGGCGATGCAGGCGGCGAGGGCGCCGACCACCGACGTGTCGTGAGCATCCGGGGGCTCGACGTCGAAGGAAATCTCTTTTGCGCCGCGGGGCGCAAACCGGACGGCATGGGGCGCCAGGCTGAACTGGACCTCCTTGCCGCTGGTCATCGACGCATCGACGAACATCCTTCCGGAGCGACAGGAAACCATCGCCGAATCGACTCCGTCCGCATGCGCCGCTGCCGTGGTCAGCGCCTCGTCGCTCAGCCGCCATCGCTGCTGGGTGAGGCGCTCGACAATCTGCTTGGTCGCGGAGGCGAGCTTGGTGCCGGTGAGTCGGTCGACGGCCCGGTCCGCGGCGACCCGGACCCAACTTCGCAGTATGTCGAAACGATCGGTCATTCTGCAGCCTGCAAGCTGGGTTTGCTCCGAAGCGCCTCCAGCTGCAAGGGCGCGACACGCCCCGCGCTCCGCGTCGCGAAGAACCCGGTGCGGACGACCCGAGGAGCGAGCGCATCGATGCCCGTCAGCGCTTCGAGGGCCTCGCCCGGCCGCGGCGTGGTTTTACAACCAAGCC
>CAMYJN010000517.1 GCA_947258625.1 uncultured Polyangiaceae bacterium
GGCCCGTAATCAGGAGCACGGAGGATGTTCCGCGTTACACGTTGATTGGGCGTGCCCGCCGTCGTCAGATTCGTCTCCGCCGTCCAGGTGTCGGTGCGCTGGAGCATCGCCGTGCAAACTCCGTCGTAGAGGTAGCTCGTCGATGCACGTGTCGGATCAGCGCCGTCCATTTCACAGAGGCGCAGCACCCGCACATCGGTGATGTCGTCCCCGGACGAGGTCGCGCTCCAGGAGTGGTCGATCCCGCGACCGATGATCACGTACGGAAGCCCCGCAAACGCCATCCCCCTGCTGTGGATGCCACCCCCTTGCTGAGAGAACTCGACGAGAAACTGCGGCGAAAAATATCCCGTTTGCGGACCAAATACCGCGATCGGATGCCCGTCCTCGGTTTGATCTGCGTTCACGAGGATCGCATTCGACATGGCGTCGGGAAAGCTGTCCCCGTTCAGCGCAAGCCGAACGCCTTCGAGTGTGGCTTTGGCACGCGCGCGTCCGGCACGCAGACTGTCGAGGTTGGGGTCCGCCGCACGATACGGAATACCGCCCGCCAACTGCGCGCCTTCGGCTGCGCCGGGTCTGAAGATCATCATTGCGGCTGCCGACGCGACCGGGTCGCCGACGACGTCTTCTCCGAACGCCGGGCACTCGATGTCGCCGGACATCGCGGCGCCGGGCTCCACGCAGTCCTCGATCGTGAGAAGCTCCAGATCTTGGACGCTACCCGCGTCGAACAATGCTGCGCCGGGGTACGCCGCCGCGAAGCCCTCATCGAGCGGGCATGCGGCCTCGTCGATCGTGGGAGGGGACTGCGTTTCGAAGGTCGTCTGGGTGGTGTTTTGCCGCTCCGGATCGTTCGCTTGCCGGATATCGCGCCAGATCTTGCATGCAGCGTCGGCGTCCCCGGGGAACAGGCCAGCTAAGCCCTGCAAGAGCTGCAGCTGCCGATGCTCGCCGCCTCCACCGGTTGCGAAGGTGGACTGCACGAGCGCAGCGATGGCGAGAACATCCCGAGCGGTGAACGGGCGAAGCTCCAAACCGAGGGCCGCGTACTCGATGGGAACGCGCTCGGCCCCCTCTGCAACGGTTTGAATGTCATCGATGTATTGGTTGATTCCGCTCACGAAGTCATCGACGTCTTGCTGTGCCTGGACCCCGTCCGCGCCGAAACGAGGCGCGAGCTGGTCGATCTGATCCTGCATCTCCTGTTCGTCGTAGCCGCCGAATCGCCCGAGACCTCGATCGGAAGAGTAGTTCCCACCGGCGGGTCCCAGAAAATCGCTCATCCGGCCTCGACCCACATGCCGAAGGACGTCGATCGCAAACATCCGGTCAGTGGCGGTCGCATACCCGGTGCCAAACAGCACGTCAGCCCTGGCCTCCCCGAAGATGTGAGGAACCCCCATGGCATCGCGGCCAATGCGCGCGCTGTTCGTTCCGTTGGTCACGGATTTCAACGTGTCGAACGCGGTCTCGTCGAGAAACGGCCCATCTTTGAAGTAGCTCGGAACGAGGTCGGCATCACTCAACTCACCCGGGGTTGGATACGCATCGCTGAAAACGAGGTTCTCGTACATCACCAGCTGGTTGGTGGAGTTGGGATCGGTCGCGATGTTTCCGTCGTTCGCGTCCGCCGATCCGGGGGGCAGCACGTTCAGGAACACGCCGTTGTCGCCAAACGGGTCGGGATCGGTCGTGGAACTGCTCTCGGTGGAGCAGCCGATCAGAAAAAGAGGGACACTAAGAACGAAGGCCGGAAGCCAAGAACGGGATTTCATGGACGGGAGTCTATCCGAACTCGGCGGCGATCGGGGCACCGCTTTTCGCGCTTCCGCCGCCCGAACATGGAGCCCGCCGCAGGAGCAAGCGCCCGCCGCTCAGAGCGACCTCAGAAAAGCAAAAAGTGCCTCTTTGTCGGCTGCGCTCAGATTGGCGGCTTCCGTTCGGGCTGTGGAAGCTTCGCCAGCGTGCTCTCTGACCGCTCCTTCGATCGAGCTGGCTCGGCCGTCGTGCAGGTAGGGCGCCGTTCGGGCGAGGCCCCAAAGCGGGGGTGTCCGGAACTCGTGGATTCCCGCATCGCCTTCTTCGATCCCAAGCGCGTTGGGCTCCGCGACATCATGCAGAAGCAGGTCGGTGTAGGCGTGGACGTCGACGCCATCTGCGGTCCGCAGCGTCGGCACGTGGCAAGCCCCGCAACCGACCTCGTCGAAGATCGCCGCGCCACGATCCTCCAGGGTCACGTCGGTGCGGATTCGCGGCGGCGGCGCGAGGTACTCGATGAACGACGCGATGGCATCGATGGAGCCGACATCGGCTTCAGGGTCGATCGCTTCGTCGTCGTCGGCCGGTCTTCCGAAGGACTGGCCGGACTCCTCCGGAACCGTCAAGCCGAGCTCGGCGCTCAGCGCGTCGCGGACGAATTCCCGAATGGAGGGCACGTTGGCCTTCCAGCCGAAACGGCCCAGGCGCCCGTCTTCGAGCACATGCGCCCGCCCCGAAATCCCATCCTCATCTTCGTCCGCAGGATCTGCGAGCGCTTCGATCGCTTCCCGCGGAACTCGCTCGAGTAGACCCAGGCCGAGCGTCGACGGAGTCTGGCGGGGCTCGAAGAAATTGGCGTCCGGGCTGGCTTCCGGTCGGATGGAATTGACGGCGTGACGGGGCAGCTCGGTGCCTGCCTCGGGCGTTTGGAATGTGAACCCGGTGAAGCTCCCCTGGCGCATCGCGTCGACGCCGGAAGGCCCAGCGCCACCGATGACCGGATCGAAGTGACAGGAGCGACAGGCGTCACCATTGAACCGTGGACCCAGGCCATACCCGAGACCAAAGTCGCGATCGAAGAGGATGCGGCCCTGCTCAAACAGCGCGCGTTCCGAAGGCGCAAGCCCCGCGAAAGGCGCTCCGTATTCGCCCTCGAGAGGAATGGCGGACTG
>CAMYJN010000518.1 GCA_947258625.1 uncultured Polyangiaceae bacterium
GTTTCGACGCCATACCGAGCGTCGCGCGAATGCAGGTTGTGGATCAATGTCGTCATGATGCGAGCGCCGGTTTGGCCGAAAGGGTGACCCAAGGCGATGGCGCCGCCATTGACGTTGAGCTTGTCGACCGGAATGCCGAGCTCACGGGCGGACGGAATGACCTGCGCGGCGAAGGCCTCGTTGATTTCGACCAGGTCGATGTCTTTGATCCCGAGCCCTGCACGGTCGAGCGCCTGTTTCGTTGCGCCGATGGGGCCCAAGCCCATGATCTCCGGGTTGAGCGCGGAGACACCCGTCGACACGATGCGGGCCAAGGGCGTGATGCCGAGCCCTCGTGCGCGGGTGTCGCTCATGACGATGACTGCGGCGGCGCCGTCGTTGAGCGGGCAGGCGTTTCCGGCAGTGACCGTGGCTTTTTCGCCCATCTGCCCGAGGAGCACCGGCTTGAGCCCTGCGAGCTTTTCAGCAGTCGTGCCATGCCGCGGGCAGTCGTCGGTGTCGACCACCGCGCCGCTCGGCGTGGTGACCGGCGTGATTTCTTCGGCAAAGAAGCCAGATTTCTGCGCCGCTTCGGCTCGCTGTTGAGAAAGCGCTGCGAACTCGTCTTGCTCCTCACGGGATACGGCCATGTATTGCGCAACGTTTTCGGCGGTCTGCAGCATCGTGATGTAGACATCGGACAGGCCGCTCGCCGGCTCCCAGTAGCCCCCGTCAGGCGTCATGAGCTTGGCCATGCGCTCTTCGGACTCGGCGAACTTGGGGTTTTTCGTGTTCTCCATGCCGTCGGACTTGCCGAAGCCAAATCGGCTGACGCACTCGACGCCGGCGGCGATGAACACGTCGCCTTCGCCGGCCTTGATCGCATGAGCCGCCATCCGAATCGTCTGCAGCGAGGAGGAGCAATAGCGATTGACGGTCGCGCCAGGTGAATCGAAGCCGGAGAGCAAGCTCACGACCCGACCCATGTTGTAGCCGTGCTCACCCGCGGGCTGCGCGCAGCCGATCATCAAGTCTTCGACGGTCGCTGGGTCGAGGTTCGGCACCTTCGCCAAAGCCGCTTTCACGGCGATCGCAGCAAGGTCGTCCGGACGCATCTCGATGAGCGACCCCTTGAAAGCGCGGCCAATCGGTGTCCGCGCGGTTGAAACGATCACGGCTTCGGGCATGACTTACTCCTCGATGAACATCGAATTTTGCGCATTGCGCAGGGCATCCTTTAGCACCTTTCCGGTCGCGTTGCGGGGAAGGGGCGTGCTGCGACGTTCCCATTGGCTCGGAACCTTGTAGTAGGCGAGAACCTCTGCGACCCAGCTCTGCATTTCCTCGATGCCGAGCTTCTGCCCCGCCTCGAGAACGACGATGGCCTTCGCTACTTGACCGAGCTCCTCGTGGTCGACGCCGATGACCGCTGCTTCGGCAATCGCCGGGTGTGCTTCCAGGCGTTGCTCGATTTCAAAGGGGTAGACGTTCTCTCCGCCGCGCAGAATCAAATCACGCTTGCGTGAGGCGATGTAGAGCTTACCGTCCCGCAGCCGCCCGATGTCGCCGGTATGGAGCCACCGTCCGGCACCGATCGCGCGACGGGTCGCCTCGGGGTCTTCCCAGTAGTCGCGCATCACCAGCGGTCCGCGCAGATGGATTTCACCTTCTTCGCCCTCTTCGAGGCAGCGTCCTTGCTCGTCGCGAATTTCGACATCGACGATAGGTACCGGGCGACCCACCGAGGCTGGATCGGCGCTCAGCTCTTCACCGACGTTCAAGGTCGCAAAGGCAGTGCCCTCGGTCAGACCGTAGCCGACGCCCATCGTGTGACTGCACTGCGGAAAGAGGGCGCGCGCCTTTTCGATCAATGGAGCCGGAATGGGCGACCCGCCGCCACCCACGGAGCGGAAAGAGCTCAGGTCGTACTTGGCGGCCTTCGGATGGTTGAGCAGCCGGTGAAGTACGGTCGCGGTATAGCCCCAGCCTGTGATTTTTTCGCGCTCGATGAGGTCCAGTGTGGTTTCAGGGTCGAAGCGCCCCATCGGCCAAACCGTCTTGGCGCCTCCTGCCAGCGCCGTCACCGCAGCGCAGTGCAATCCCGATACGTGAAAGAGCGGGCTCGTCACCAGGATGCTGTTGGCGAGCTGCGGGAGCTCGGAAGCCTTGGGGTTGGCCATCATCAGCCGGGCGCCGTGAAAGAAGCTGACCATGAGCATGTTGGTCACGTTGCCGTGAGTATGCACGACGCCTTTGGCGCGGCCGGTGGTGCCACTGGTGTACAGGATGATCGCCGGATCGCTTTCGGCGATGGGCTGCGTCGGCAGCTCCGCGTCCCGATACTCGTTGAGCAGCGGGTCGAAGTCGTCCTCTACGACCAGCATCGGCACACCGGCGTCGCCGGCGATTCGGGCGGCCCGCTTTTCGTCGGCAATCAGGAGCTTCGGCTTGCAGTGCCCGATGCCGTACCGAATCTCGTCCTCGGTCCACCAGCCGTTCAGTCCCACGCAGATGGCGCCGAGGCTCACGGTAGCCCAAAACGAGATGATCCATTCCGGGCAGTTAGCCGCCAAGATTGCCACTCGGTCCCCAGGCCCGACGCCGAATCGATCGGCAAACGCCGCTGCTGCGCTCGCCACCAGCTTCTCGTGATCCTCGAACGTAAACCGTTGCTCCCGTTCAGGCTCGCGAAAGACCATGTATTCGGCACCAGCGAACTCTCTGCCACGCAATAGCACGTCGCGAAGCGAGCGCGCGCGGTTGGCAAACACTCGAACGCGTTCCCCGAGCACTTCTTCTTCGGCGAGCTCGAATGGCGCACCCGGCGCGAGGAGCTGCGCTTCGACCGCTGCGAGTCTGCTGGTCGCGGATGTCGTTGAATCGTTCACGGCCGAACTCTGCTCAGGGCGCCATTTTCTCTCGGAGCTGGTCGCGCAACCAGGCCTCCGC
>CAMYJN010000519.1 GCA_947258625.1 uncultured Polyangiaceae bacterium
TTCGGATTCGAGAAAGGTTCCATCGCCGAGCAGGACGCCCTTGGCCCGACCGTTCTGCACTTCGATACGCTCCACGGGAGCGTTGAGCCTCAGATCGACGCCCACTTCGCCAAGCAAGCGCGTCAGCCCTTGGACGATGGCCGTCGTGCCTCCAATCGCGAAATGGATTCCCCATTTGCGCTCGAGCCAATGGATCAAAAGATAGATCCCCGGCACGCGGAACGGGTTGCCACCGATGAGCAAGGGCTGAAAGGTGAAGACCTGCCGGAGCGCGTCGTCCTTGATGTAACGCGCCACCAGTCCGTACAGGCTCTTGTATGCCCTGAGCCGGACCAAATCGGGAACGATTCGCATCATGTCCCCAAACTTCGAGAAGTCTGCGTCGACGAGCTCCGTGTAGCCGACGTCGAAAATTCGCTCCGAATGCTCGACCAGCCTCTTGTACCCGACGACGTCGGCCGGGTTGAACTGCGCAATCTGATCGAAGAGCCGTTCATCGTCGCCGACGTAGTCGAAGCTCCGTCCGTCCGGGAACACGACACGGTAGAAAGGATCGACCGGCACCAGCTCGAAGTAGTCCCTGCGGTCCTTGCCAAAGAGCTCGAAGAGCTCGTCGAAAAGGTAGGGGGCGGTGATGACAGTGGGACCTGCGTCGAAATGGAAGCCTTCGCTTTCGAATGCCCGGGCGCGTCCTCCCGCTTGCCCCCCCGCCTCGAGGATGGTGACCTGATGACCTCTTGCGCGTAGTCGCGCAGCGGCGGCAAGCCCGCCGAAGCCTGCCCCGATGACGATTGCGTGCTTACTCACGAACCGCTCCTTTCACCGTGTCTAGTGGTGCGAGCACGCGGGCGCATCATGGCAGAGTGTGCAGTGGGTGTTGCGACGTTCATCTCACACCTGGTTGGAGAACCGATCTTGCAAGTGGAGCGACGCCTGCCAATAGGCCCGTTCGGACCAGATGCCAACGCACCGATGGCGGCAAACCTCGAAAAAGATTCGTCATCACCGCGCCGAGCCTCGAAGGAGCCAGTTTGCCGCCGAGGAAACCCGACCAATCGTCCGGCGAGAGCTGGAAAAACGAATCGAAGAAGCGGTTGGTTTCGGAAGCGTTCATGCCGACCAGGGCCTCGAGCCCGAACCCGTAGATCTCCCACACCCTGCGGTGCGCGCGGGGCCAAAGCGCGGCGTTTCCAGCCGCCAAGGCTGCGTCTACCCCGCCCGAATCGAGGCCATTCAAAATTGACTCCGCGACCGGCCCCGCCTTTCGCAGAACGTGCGAGATGAGATAGCCGGAAGCCGGATGCACCATCCCGGCAGAAGCGCCGAAGGGCACCAGAGACTGTACGGGCGCGGGCAAGCCCAGCCCCATTGCGATCGAGCAATGTTCTTGTCCAAGGCGCGTGCTCCAGGCAAGCCCCAGTGACTCCAAGCGGACTTCGAGGCGTGCACGCAGCAGGTCCATCGACATCGCCGGGCGGCGGGCGAGCGAGGTCTCCTCGATAAACAGTCGGCCGCCGCTGAGCGGGAGCACATACAAAAACGACGGCGGCTCTTTCGCGGCATCCGAGACCGGCCGGAAATCCATGAGCACCATGCGCGCGGGATCGAAACCGTGCCCCGGCGCGTCCAAGAGCAGGCCGTACGCGGTTTGAAAGGCAGTCGGCCGAGAGTGGACGCGGCGGACGAACGGCGTCCGAGCCCCTGACGCATCGATCACGATCTGGGCGTGGTGCTCGGCCCCATCGTCGGTGTGGATGGTGGTCGAGCCCGGCTCATGGCTCAAACGAATCGCGCATCTCGGCACGACGCGGACAGAACCGGCTCCGAGCGTATCCCAAAAGTGCCCCTGCAGCGCTTCTGTGTCGAGCTTGACGTACGCGCGCTCCCAGAACCGTGGCGACCGAGACCTCCGGCCAAAACTGCTCGGTCAGGTCCTGGAGCTCGAGCGGCACCTCGTCGGCCCAAAGGCAGTAGTTGGGCATCCAAGGGGAGTGCGGCTCGGGTGAAACGACGGTCACCGAAGCGCCTCGGCGGGCGCATGCGGACGCGACTGCCAGGGCGGCTGGTCCGCTTCCGAGGACCCCGATGTCGTGCAGGTCAGTCACCATTCCCCAATCACCTCTGACGTATATGGCCTGCCAGTCCCCTTGACAAGACCTGGACACCATCTAGACAGCCCATGAAACTGCGTTGCTGCGGATTGGGCGCATGGTACAGGAAAATCGGGTGGTGAAGTGAGCATTTGGTGGTGGGCGCCCGTCCTGCTGGTGCTGGTGGTTTGGCTAGCCGCGCGCGGCGGGCGGATGAAGCGAGCGCTGGGTCGTTTCGTCGAGCACAAGCTGGGTGGTTATCGTCACGAAGTCGAGCCGGGCGACAAGTCGCTGCCACGGGAGATTCGCGAACAGGCCCCCAAGGTGGCCGTGCTGGGGGGTGGGCTCGCGGGCATCGGGGCGGCTTCCGCGCTAGGCGAGCGTGGCATCGAGGTCACGCTCTTCGAGCGTAACGCGTACCTCGGCGGAAAGATCGGCGCGTGGAAGGTTCCGGTAGGGGATGGGGAGCAGACGGTCGAGCACGGCTTTCACGCGTTCTTTCGGCAGTACTACAATTTGAACGAATTCCTCGACCGCTTGGGCATCCGGAAGGATTTCCGCGCGATCGAGGACTATGTGATCCTGCATTCCGATCTAAAGCCGCAGAGCTACGGTGATGTCGATACGGTTCCAGCCCTCAACATCGTGGACCTTGGTCGGCGCGGCTTCTATCGCTGGCGTGATGTCATTCCCAAGCGGACGCGCGAACGCCTCGACTCGTTCGTTCGGTTCGACATGGAACGCACATACGAAGCCTATGATGCAATATCTTTTGGTCGCTTCTGCGAAGAAGCAGACCTTCCTGCCGAGCTCCGGCTCTCCTTTCGAACCTTTGCC
>CAMYJN010000520.1 GCA_947258625.1 uncultured Polyangiaceae bacterium
ACCCGAAGATGGTGCAGAAGATCCAGCGCATTCGGAACTGGGCGGCGCTTCGCCCAGAAGTCATCCGAAGCCTGAGCTACGGCGACATGCTTCGAGAATCCTACGCGCTCCTGGCCGATGACCCGACGGTTCGCTCGGAGTTTTTCAAGAGCAAAAAGCAGGTAAAGGGCCTCGTCACGATGATGAGCCAGCGTCAGCCCAGCCCGCTCAGCGAGTGGCTGACCGAAGACGGCAAGAGGGCGCGCATCCAATTCAAGCTGCGCGACGTCGGCGCGCAGGCGACGATGCGCTTTCTCGACGTCCTCGAGAACGTCATCGAAGGCAGCCTCCGGGGCGACGACACAGTGTCGGTCTCGTACACCGGTGAAGCCTACACAGGCTCGCGCGGGCAAGCGGCCGTCGTCAATGACCTGCTCGGAAGCCTGTTCGTCGCTGTCGTGATCATCTTCTTGTTGCTCGCATTCTTCTTCCGCAGCATTCGGCTCGGCTTGCTGAGCATCCCGCCGAACCTGATCCCCTTGATTGCAACGATGGCCTACATGGTCTGGCGCGAGATCCCTCTAAACGTCTCGACCGTCATCATCTTCTCGATCAGCCTCGGCCTCGCGGTCAATGGCACCATTCACGTCCTGGCGCGATTCCGCGAAGAGATGCAGCACGGCATCGGACGCGAAGCCGCGTTGGTGCGGGCGGCGCGAGGCACCGGCCGTGCCATCGTGATCTCCTGCATCACCTTGATGGCTGGCTTTTCGGTTCTCTTGTTGAGCTCGTTCGTACCCGTCCGAAACTTCGGCGAGCTCATCGCCATCACGATCGGCGGCTGCCTGGTCGCCACCCTGGTCGTCCTCCCACCACTCCTGCGCGTCGCTGGTGGAAGCGGCGGCGTTCGAGAGACGAACGACTAGCCTTCGATTCGCTCGATGACCGCGGAGGCAAATTCCTCGGTGTCGAGTTTGCCACCGAGGTCCCCCGTCTTCTGACCATCGGCCAAGGCCTGGTTGTAGGCCTCGCGAATTCGAACGGCGGACGCCCGACAGGTCTGGTCGCCGCGCGTATCGGCGATGTGGTTGAGCAACATCACCGCCGACATGATCAGGGCAAGGGGGTTTGCCACGCCCTTACCCGCAATGTCGGGCGCCGAGCCGTGGACCGCTTCGAACACGGCGTACTGCTCACCGATGTTTGCACCCGGGATCACGCCCAAGCCACCGACGAAGCCAGCGCAGAGGTCGCTCAAGACGTCGCCATAGAGGTTCTCCAGCAAGAGGACGTCGAACTGGGTCGGGTCCTGCACCAACTTCATGCAGCCGGCATCGATGATGACCTCTTCATATTCGATGTCGGTGAATCCTTCTTCCTCTCGAATCTCGCGAGCGCAGCGAATGTACATCCCATCGGTCAACTTCATGATGTTGGCTTTGTGCATCACGGTGACCTTCTTCCGGCCTCGATCGCGCGCGTATTGAAAAGCCCAGTGGGCGATTCGCCGAGACGCGGCCTCGGTCGCAACCTTCAGGCTGGTCACGACGCCTTTGGTGATTTCGTTTTCGATGCCGCTGTAGAGCCCCTCGGTGTTCTCCCGAATGACGACGAGATCGACGTCCTGGTACCGCGTCTCGATGCCGGGCAGGTTGCGAACCGGACGGACGGCAGCGTAGAGGTCGAGCCGCTTGCGAAGCTGAACATTGACGGAGGTGAAGCCTTTGCCCACCGGCGTCGTACACGGCCCCTTGAGCGCGAGCCCGTGTTCACGAACCGCGTCGAGCGTCGCCTCGGGCAACACCTCGCCGAGCGTCTCGAGCGCGGCCACGCCGGCATGATGTTCGACCCATCGGAGCGGGGCCTCGGCCGCCTGGAGGACCCGGGTTGTCGCTGCTGCTACTTCCGGGCCGATTCCGTCGCCCGGGATGAGAACGATTTGTTGCGTTGTCATGTGCTACTCCCGGCCCAAGAGTAGCGCTTGCCAAACGATCGCCAATGCGCTTCAACAGGAAACATGCTCGAAACTGACTCCGTAGTGCGAGCCATGACCAACGACGGGGCTTTTCGGATCGTCGCCGCCCGTACGACCGACACCGCCGAAGCCGTGATTTCAGCGCAAGAGCTGTCCGGGCTCGCCGCTCAGGATATGGCCGATTTGCTGACCGCAGCGGTGCTCTACCGGGAAACGATGGCGCCCTCGCTCCGCGTGCAGTGCATCGTGCGCTTCGACGACGACGCTGGACAGCTGGTCGCCGACTCACACCCCGACGGCTGGACGCGCGGGCTCTTCCAAAAAGGCTCCGGAGAAGCCCCTGCCGACGTCCGGAAGACGCAAGCGACCCTGCAAATGATGAGAACGCTCCCGAACTCGGATCTGCACCGCGGGGTCGTCCAATTGCCTGAAAGTGGGAATCTCTCCGAGGGGTTCATGCGTTACATGCAGTTATCGGAGCAAATCGTATCGATGATTTCCCTGGGTTCGGTGGTGGGAGGACAGCATCCCGCGGCGGGCGGCTATGTCGTGCAACTCCTTCCAGAGGCCGTGGAAGCAGAGGCCGCCATGGAGACCATGACCAAGCGGCTCGAAAATTTCGTCGAGATCCGCGATCGCCTGCAGGCGTCCGACAGCTCACCTTCCCAGTTGGTCGAGCGAGTCTTCGAGGGCATGCCGTTCACCTGGTTGCACAGCAGCGACATTCGCTTTGGCTGTCACTGCAGCCAGGTCAGAGTGATGACGACCCTCAGCGTTCTGAATCGAACGGACATTCAAGAGCTCGTCGACGTAGGCGAGCCGCTGAGCGTCGGCTGCGACTATTGCGGCACCTCGTACACCGTCGAAATCGCCCAACTTCAAGGTCTGCTGAGCGCGAGCTGACCGGTCCTGCTTTCTTGCCGGGATGGGCGCCTCGTGCGCATCCTTCCGCCGATGTCTGCGAACCG
>CAMYJN010000521.1 GCA_947258625.1 uncultured Polyangiaceae bacterium
AAGGCCTCGGGCGCGAGGTGCACCTTTCGATCGTCGTGAATGACACGCTTTCCGAGGAAACTACCTGGGTCGTGCTGGGGACGTAGGCGCCCATGCTTTTCCTTCAAGAGCTTCTTGAAGCTGCCTTGTTTCGTGGCTCGGAGCAGGCCTGAGAGTAGAAGCTCTTGTGGAATCGAAGGCTGCGTTCCCCGTTTGCCGATCGAGCTCAGCGCTTTGGCGGCTTCGAAGGTTCGCTGCGCGGCCGCGGAGCCCCACAAATTGACCCCGCTTGCTTTGGCGATGTCTACGTAGATGCTGGCCTCGTCGCGCTGCTCTCCCTGAGGGGGAATGACGGCGCGTGTGGCCTGCAGATAAGGCTTCATTTGGAGCCCGAGCATCAGGGGGAAGACAAAGGGAAGGTCTGGCCTCTGGAATGGTGAGGTGCAGGGAAGCACGTGGGTCGCGACCGATGCCGTTTCGCTCGGCTGAATGTCGAGAACGACCAGCAGCTCCAACTCTTTGAAGGCGTCGCGAAGGCGCTCGGAGTTCGCCATGGTGATCAAAGGATTGCCGCCGGTGACGAAAAGGGCTTTGATCTGCCGGTCGCCGGGCGTGAGGATTTCATCGGCGAGGATTCCGCCCGGCATCGAATCGTTGACCGACGGGAACTGACCGATGCGGCTCTGTTTCTCACTCAAGAGCACGCCGGTCTTTTTGCCAAACGCGGCGAAATCGATGACGCCGGTGCTGACGAGAGTGCCACCCTTGCGATCCAGGTTGCCCGAGATCGCATTGATGCACTCCTGCAACCAGAAGGCCAGCGAGCCGTTGGTGCCCATGTTCACGCCGGTCGAGCAGTAGAGCGCTGCGCCTTTGGCTTCGCGATAGACACGCACCAATTCGCGCAGGGTATCCGCGGGAATACGGGTGACTTCGGCGGTGCGCTCGGGAGGCCAAGCTTTTGCAATGCGGCGGAGCTCGTCGAAGCCGGTCATATATTCGTCGATGCGCGCTCGATCGATCTCGGCGGTCGCCAGGAACTCGTGCAGAAACGACAGATAGAAGAAGACGTCGGTGTTCGGACGGATGAACACGTGCTCACCGGCGACTTTCGCCGTCTCGGTGCGGCGCGGATCGACGACGAAGATCTTCGCGCCACGTGCTTCGATCTCTTTGAGGCGCCGAATCGGGTTGGACACCTGGAGGAAGCTCCACTTCGAGATGGCCGGATTGGCGCCGACGATAATCAGGCAGTCGAGGTTCTGGAGGTCTGGGAACGGCTGGGTGAACGGGAACCCGTAGACTTCGCGTGCAACCGAGAACTTGTTTGCGCAATCTTGTGTCGCCGACGAAAACATGCTGGCCGAGCCCACGCCCTGCATGAAGCCCTGCGCGAAGACTGGGTGCAGCACGCCGAAGCCAGCCGCAGTGCCGACATACATCGCAACGCTGTCGCTGCCGTGATTGTCGATCAGCTCGCGAACCTTTGAGCCAATGCTGCCTAGCGCGTCGTCCCAGCTCACGCGTTGAAGCTCGCCGTCGATTCGCTGCATCGGGTAGAGCAGCCGGTCGGGCGTATCGTACATCCGATGCTGCTTGAGCCCCTTGAGGCATGCGTATCCTCGCGTCGCGACGTGGTCATCGTCGGGCTTGATGTCGACGACCCGGTCGCGCTCTACCGTGACTTCGAGCCCACAAAGGGCCTCGCAAATCCGGCAAAACGTTTGCACTGTCTCGGCCATAATCAACCGAGTCTATAGGGCCTAGTCTTGGTGGATCAACTCGTCGAAGGCCCGATTGACATCGTCCATCGATTCCAGGAGCAAATCGTCACCCGAGCTCTCGCGTGGGCCGCCGAGACGCTGCAAACGCTGACCGACCTCTCGGTATCGCGGCTCCCGCTGGAAAGTGTACTGGTAGTGCAAACGCGCCTGATCGTTCAGGCCGCTGGCTTCGCAGGCCATGCCAAGCTCGTAGTGCAAACCCACCGACTCGGCCGCCGTCATCTCTGGGCTTTCGAGACCCGATTGGAACGCTTCGATCGCATCGCGGGGTTGGCCCTCTTCCATGTAGATCAGACCGATCATCGTCCAGCAAAGACAGCGTCGCCGTGGATCGGACATGGCTACTTGGAATTCGCGGCGCGCATCCGCGTGCAGGCCCATCTCTTTGTAGGCGATGCCGAGGTCGAAGTGTGTGTCGCTGTCGTCCTCGTCCACCTGCTCGGCAACGCCAGCCTTGAACTGCTCGAAGACGGTCTCGACGTCAATCATTTCGGAGCCGTCGTCGAGCGGTGCGATCTCTGCGACTTCGGCGAGCTCCTCAGCCAGCTTCTCTGCGAAGTCGAAGCCTTCGTCGCCCGGTTCCAGCTCCTCGTATTCGAGCTCCATCTCGGGAGCCTCCGATATCGACCGAGCCGGTGCCGACGGCTGAACAATCGGCTGTGCGACGGCTGAAACGCCGGAAGAAGCAGCCGCGAGCGTGTCGATTTCGCGCGCTTTGTCCAGCACCAGTGGATGGTCGGGAAGCGTCAGTTGAAGCTCGCTTACAATCGCGCGCGCCTGCGAAAACAAGCCGTCGACCAGATACGAATCGGCGAGCTCCAGCGTCTGCTCCATCAGGCTCGGGGCAAGTGCACCGGTGGCCGGAGCGACCTGGGTGCTCAGGAGCGGAAGCGCCAGGAACTCCGAATAGCTCATCGGAGTGGTGCTTCGCATCGGGATCACACGCCCACCGCTCGGCGTGCGCGGCGCCGAGGGTACCGAAGGATAGGCGCCCCCCAGGCCGGTCGGCTCCTGGGAAAGCGCCGGCAACGAACCCGTCACCGTGCTCCCTTCTTCGATGTCCTCGTCGACGTACAGGATGCCCGAGGTACCGGTCAGGCTCGAAGCGTCACTGAGGCCAGTCGCGTCGCTCAGGCTCGACACGGCGTTCAGGCTGA
>CAMYJN010000522.1 GCA_947258625.1 uncultured Polyangiaceae bacterium
TCATATCGCTTTTGTATATGATTGGGACACGTTTGGGGAGTCCGATTTCGTCCGCCGGCCGGGATTTCTGTGATCTTCACAACCGTTTGGAGCGCTTCGGTCGTCGTCGACGCGTCTCAGATCGAGCTAGGTGGATCGAGCACTGCTACGTCCGTAGACATTTGCAAGATCGATGTTCGCAACTGCGACACCCCCGTAAGCAAAGATGAAATCGCCCTGCCCTGGGAGCCCGAGCTAGCTCGGGAAAGCCGAGTGTGCCAGACACCGAGCCATGCCGCAGCTCCTGCGAAGCCGTCGCAGCTATGACCATCGGATCCGAGAGATCGTCTGCCAAACGGGCAACCCACGGATATTTCAGCACCTCCACATCCCGCGTTCCACGACGGCCAGTTGGCTCTCGCGCGGACACCGCAGCGTAGTCTCGCTCGATTGGCACCATGACATCGCGTCGGTCTTGGACGAAAACGAAAAGCTTAAACGCCGCACCGAGCGGCAGACCGCCATCATTGTCCTGCTGGTGGTGTTGCTCAAGCTGTCGGGGTTTCGCCTCGATGAGCAGCGTCTCCCAGACGGCAAGGCCAAGGCCAAAGTCTTGCGTGCGGTCGACCGGTGTAAGGACGCCCTTCCTCTGAAGTCCGCCCTACGACTGGTGCGTCTGTCGCCGGCCCGGTATCACGCTTGGAAGCGGGCCGAGAAACGGTGCGATCTCGATGACCGATCAAGCTGCCCACGCTCTCATCCAACGCAACTCACCCCGGCCGAGGTGAGCACCATCAAGGAGATGGTGACCGCTTCGGAATATCGTCACATGCCCCTTCAAACTCTGGCCGTTTATGCCCAAAGAATCGGCAAGGTCCTTGCGTCGGCCACGACCTGGGCGAAGCTCGTGCGGCAGCGTGGGTGGCGACGACCGCGTCGCCGCGTCTACCCCGAAAAGCCAACGACCGGAATTCGGGCGACGTACCCAAACGAGTACTGGCACATCGAAGTGACGGTCATCCGACTTCTCGATGAAACGAAAGCCTACCTGCATGCCGTCATCGATAACTTCTCGCGCCGGATCTTGTCGTGGCGCCTTTCCGAACGGCTCGATCCCACGACGACGTGTGAGATCCTGAAGGAGGCCAGCAAGAATCTCGGCCTGATGCCGACCGTCGTCGCCGACTCCGGTGTCGAAAACGTCAACGCCAAGGTCGACCAACTCATAGCCGACGGCTTCGTGCACCGTGTGCTTGCCCAGGTGGAGGTCAGCTTCAGCAATTCGATGATCGAGGCATTTTGGCGTTCTCTACGCCATCAGTGGCTCTACCTGCATTCGCTCGAAAGCTTCACGCAGCTCGAGCAATTGATCGATTTCTACGTCAAAGAGCACAACACCCGAATGCCCCATCACGCTTTTGGCGGGCAAACGCCTGACGAGGTGTACTTTGACCAAGCCGATCGTGTCCGGGACCGCCTCACGGCCGCCCGGCGTCAGGCGCGTCGGGCAAGAATGGAGGCGAACCGACGTGAGTCATGTCGCGTGTGCGGACCGCCTTCCAGTCGACAATCCGTTAGTGTTATCAACGCCGTCGCAAAAGCGCCGCCATGACTCTAGAATGTTCCCGGACGCAGCAGCGCGATGTGCAGAAGGCACTCGGGTTGAAGGTTCTCAGCCACCACAAGATCGGCCGCCACTCGGTCGCCTCACAGGCCGCTACGGGTGGCCAGCCCATCAAGACGATTCAGGCACAGCTCGGCCACCGCTCCTCGCGGAGCACGGATCGCTACGCGCACCTGAGCAGCGGCGCGCAGCTCCGACTCGTGGAGTCCCTGGAGCCTCAAGCGCCCCCACACCAGGATCGGCACGTCCCCGTGACGTCCCCCGGTTCACACGGCGGCAAGCGATGAGTCACGCAAGCCGCGGCAATCACAAACCAAACGCGCGATCGAGCATGGTGCCGGGGGCGGGACTCGAACCCACACGTGTTGCCACGGGCGATTTTAAGTCGCCTGCGTCTGCCATTCCGCCACCCCGGCAAGGCGCGAATCATCGCGTTAATGAATGAGCTCGTCCACCCGGCGCGGCATCTGCGGGCCGGGGCGCTCGGGGCCCGTGTCGACAATTCGGTTCTTGCTGTCGACCAGCACGACCTTTGGTTTGTGCGCTCGCGCCTCTTTCTCGGTCATCTCGCCAAAAGTGGCGATGATCGCCAAGTCGCCGGGGCTCATGTGATGGGCGGCCGCGCCGTTGACGCAAATCACGCCGGAGCCTCTCGGGCCCTCGAGCGCATAGGTCGCTAAGCGGGTGCCCTGTGTGATGTTCCAGATCTGAACTTCTTCGTGCTCGAGGATGCCTGCGGCATCGAGCAGGTTGGCATCGATCGTCACGCTACCTTCGTAGTCCAAGTCCGCGTGGGTGATCGTTGCTCGGTGGATCTTTCCGAGGAACATTCGTCGGCGCATGTTTTGAACCTCCGTAGCGTCCCGAAATGGGTACGCTCAGATGCTTGAGGAACTTAACCCCTGATTCAGAGCGCCGCAAGCTTTCGCATCAATCCCGATCCCTGCGGGCAAAATTGAACGATTTCAGGCGGCAGGCGCCGTGATGAACTCGAGCCCCAGCAGGTAGCCGTCGGGCCGAGCCTGGGACCAGACGACCCTCGCGTGCTCGACCGTCGCGTGATTGGGCGCCGTCCGAACCCGCAGCGTGCAGACGTGATCGAGCGGCACAGCCATGTCGACCGCGACCCGCAGGCCGCCGACGCTCGCGTTGATCGCCAGGCCAGCGCCCCGCGTAGGCGTGAGGAGCTCGATCTCGGCATCGAGCGGCCAGCGCCGGAAGCGACGACGCGCCCCGCGATGCACCGCAACGTCGACACCGCCCTTCGGCAGGATCGAAGAGAGTCTTTCGGGAACGGGTGTCACAGCA
>CAMYJN010000523.1 GCA_947258625.1 uncultured Polyangiaceae bacterium
GAGAGCCCGGACTACCGGTTTTATCAACCCAACGGGGCTAGGTGCGACGGAGCCTACGGCTGCGACCAAGCAGAGCTCACCGTGCCGGACACCGGAGCATCTGATGAAGCGCTTCCGATCCAGATGTTCGGGCGCACTCAGCCTTGGGGAGTGCTAACTCTAAGCAGAATTGATGCCGTGCGCGAATCAACGGAGATTGAACTCACGGTGTGGGCGGAAGTCGAGGTGTGGGTCGGCTCCGACCCGCCACCATGCGACTGCGGCATCGAAGTCGAGTACGTAGCTCAACCACCGTTCGACCCGGGAGAGTTCCGTGTGGTCATCAACCAACCCGATGGCTCGCAGCTTGTCGAAAGTGTGCTCATCAAACCCTGAAGCTGGGCGCAGTTCCAGGACCCCGGTCGTGGTCAGCCGGGGCTAGCGACTTTCGGTCTTCACCCCCGATCCCCGCTCTGATACGATCGGTGCCAATGGATCTCTCAAACTGGGTCGAAGAAGCCGAGTCGCCTCCGACCCCCTGGTCCACGGGGTTCGCGCGCTTCGAAGGGAGCTTTGCGAGCGAGATCCATAGCTCAGCAACCAAAGCGTCACCTTGAGGTGGGTGACACTCGGGCGCGGCTAGGCGCCGCGGTTGGGCAGCGCGCCGTTTTGTGAGCGGCGCCCGCTGCAGGCCTTGCGGGACGTTTGCGAGCGGTATTTCGAGGGCGGATCTCGTAGGCTTTCGAACGAGAAGCTCAGAGCGTAGAGTCCAGCTTGTTCGCGACGACGACGATCAGCGCTAATACGGACAGCCCGGCGACCTTCACGAAACCCGGTACGAAGAAGAAGGTCAGGGCGCCCAACACAAGGACGCCAGAAGCGAGCTTGACTCGCCCATTCACGAACGCGACAAGGACCCCAGCGAGCAAGACGACGCTTGCGAGCAGCAAAAAGATCATGTGCACACCGCTTGAAGCGTCTTGCGCGCAAAACGACCGCGTTTCGCAGGTGTGCGCCGTGGAGTTGTCATCGCCTCACTCTAGCAATCGCGGGGTTTCCTCACCAAGAAAAGTAACGAACGTGGTTCACGGGACAGACTTCCAAGCGACCTGGCGACGTTTTCTATTGCGCTCATGGGTAGCAAATCGTTCCGCGATCTCCATGCCAATTGGAGTCCTGGTTCCATCTCGACACTGACGATAGACGTAGCCCCACACTGACGAAGAAAGGGAAGTCATGGCGTTAGACCGATACCACCTCACGAAGCGCAAGAACGATTGGCGGCTCGAGAAAGCGGGCTCGGACCGAGCATTGGTCAAGGCGCCGACCAAGGCCGAAGCCGTCAAAAAGATGCTCGAGTTCGTGAAGTTAATGTATGAGGCGTTCTGCGCAATTCCGGAGCTGAGTGAGCGGCCCGGACAACATCATCGTGGTGCTTGCCAAGGTGATGGGGCTTAGCTGAGCGTTTCTTTCAGCCGATGACTTTGTCTTCGTCGCGCAGTTTGGTGATCGCGGCGTCGTCCAGGCCGAGGACTTCGCGCAGGACGGCATCGGTGTGCTGTCCGATCGCTGGGGCACAGACGGGGGGAACGCGGCTGTAGGACGAGAAGTCGAACGGGGTGCCCGGAACCGGATAGCTGCCGATGCCCGGCTGCTCCAGAACGCTGAACAGCTCGTTGTTGCCGCTGCACTCCTCGGCGACCGCTTCGCGGATCGTTCGGTAGCGGTCCCAGCAAACGCCGTTCTCGTCAAAGACCTCTCGGACGGCGTCGAGATCGTGGACCCGGAACCAGGCCTCGAGGACGCCTGCGAGCTCCCGCGTGGCGTGCCAGCGGTTGCCCGGCTCGCTCAGGTCCAGACCCAGCCGTTGTCCAACCGCGTCGAACTCCTCTTGCAAGCCGGTGGCGTTGCGCAACCCCTTCCACTGCCGGCTCGTCAGCGCGACGACCATCACGCGGGCGCCGTCGGCCGTGACGAAGTCGCGCCCGAAGGCGCCGTAGAGGTAGTTGCCGAAACGGGGGCGATCCGAATCATTGATGACGATTTCGGCGACCTTGCCGAGGTTGCCGAGCATGGCCAGGGCGACGTCCTTGAGCGCGATGCGCACGTACTGGCCCTCCCCCGTCCGGCGTCGATGCCGCTCGGCGGCCAAGAGCGCGACAACCAGCATCTGGCCGCTGATGCAGTCCCAGGCGGGCAAGACGTGATTCACCGGCTCATCCCACTCAACCGGACCGGTGACCTTGGGGAAGCCAACCGCCGGATTCACGGTGTAGTCGACGGCGTTGGACCCATCGCGCGCGCCAATCAGATTGATCATGATCAAATCCGGACGCTTCTCGCGCAGACGCTCATAATCGAGCCAGCCTCGCGCCGGGAAGTTCGTGACAAACAAGCCGCCTTGCTCGCCAGGCGCGCAGATCAGGTCGGTGATCAGCTGGCGGCCGCGATCCGACCTCATGTCGACCGTGATCGATCGTTTGCCCTTGTTGAGGCCGGCCCAAAACAAGCTCTCATTGCCGTCGGTGACCGGCCAGCGGCGGTAGTCGAGGCCGCCACCGAGCGGGTCGAAGCGAATGACATCGGCGCCCATCTGCGCCAGCGTCATGCCCGCGAGTGGAGCGGCGACAAAGGCCGAGCCTTCAATCACGCGCATGCCTTCGAGAATCCCTCCACTCATCTCGTGTTTCCTGCCAATTGCACTCGTATCCTCGCTAGGCCATCGCGGCGATGACGTGCCAGTCCAGCACTTGAACATCTAGTTCGGGTTTCGGCGCTTCGGGCCCGCGCTCCGCGAAGACCGATACTTGGAACTCGACCAGGCCGCCTCCGGACGCCAGTGGTCGCTTGGCCGCGACGGTGGCTTCGGTTCGCAATACGTCGCCTTCGAAGACGGGCGCAGTGTGATTGCAGTGTCGCCATCCGAGCAGGG
>CAMYJN010000524.1 GCA_947258625.1 uncultured Polyangiaceae bacterium
AAGGGATAGGCTCACGGCGCTGCTGCTCAGCTGAAGCGTCTCGGAGAGCTCGGCCGTGGTCATCGGCTCCGGCGAGAGATAAAGGACGGTCCAAAGCCTGCCCATATGTCGGCGGAAGCCCCAAAACTCCATCAGGCGACCCATGGCGTCGGCCGCACGAAGCTCGGCCTCGCGCCATAAAGGCTGAGAATCATTAGGCTCCTGTTGTTTTGCGGCGGCGGTGGACACTCGGGTCGCTCGGTTTGTTCAAATTTTCTTGAACAGACGTAGGACCGAGGCGGGGGTGGGTCAAGTCAAGCGTCACGGTGGCGGATGTGGGGTTTCCGAGTGCTAGACTCCGCAGCCCCCATGAGCAGAAAAATCAACAAGTACAGCAGCCGAATCACCCAACCGGCCTCGCAGGGCGCTTCGCAGGCGATGCTGCACGCGACGGGCCTGAGTCGCGCCGACCTGGACAAGGCGGAGGTCGGCATTTCGGCAGTTTGGTACGAGGGAAACAGCTGCAACATGCACCTCAACGATTTGGCCGCGGTTGTGAAGCGCGGGGTCGTCGACGCAGGGCTCGTGGGTATGCGCTTCAACACCATTGGAGTGTCCGATGGGATCTCGATGGGAACCGACGGGATGAGCTACTCGCTTCAGTCGCGCGACTTGATTGCAGACTCCATCGAAACGGTCATGGCGGCGCAGTGGTACGACGCCAACATTTCGATTCCTGGCTGCGACAAGAACATGCCGGGCTGCATGATCGCGATCGGCCGTCTCAATCGACCCGCGTTGATGATCTACGGCGGAACGATCCGCGCCGGACGTGGAAATGACGGCGAGAAGCTGGATGTGGTCTCTGCATTTCAGTCGTACGGCGCGCTCCTCGCAAAGTCGATCGACGAGAACAAGCGACTCGACATCATCGAACACGCCTGCCCGGGTGCGGGAGCCTGCGGCGGCATGTACACCGCCAACACCATGGCATCGGCGATTGAAGCCATGGGCATGTCTCTGCCCTACAGCTCCTCGACCCCCGCGGAAGACCCGCAAAAGCAGGAGGAATGCTTGCGCGCGGGACAGGCGATCAAGCGATTGTTGGAGAAGGATATCAAGCCGCGCGACATCATGACGCGAGAGGCGTTTGAAAACGCAATGGTGACGATCATGGCGCTCGGCGGCTCGACGAACGCCGTCCTGCACCTCGTTGCGATGGCCCGTGCCGTGGATGTTCCGTTGACGATCGACGACTTCCAAACCGTCAGCGATCGTGTGCCTTTTCTCGCGGACCTAAAGCCGAGCGGCCAGTACGTGATGGAGGATTTGCACGAGGTCGGCGGCACACCGGCCGTCCTTCGCTATCTCCTCGCGCATGATGCGCTTCACGGAGACTGCCTCACCGTGACCGGCAAGACCCTCGCGGACAATCTCGCGGAGCTGCCCGACCTGACCGAGGGGCAAGACGTCATCCATTCCTGGGACAGCCCAATCAAAGAGACCGGTCATCTCACGATTCTGCGCGGAAGCCTCGCTCCGAGTGGCTCGGTTGCAAAGATCACCGGCAAAGAGGGTTATTACTTCAAGGGTTCGGCGAAAGTGTTCGACTGTGAAGAGGAGATGCTGGCAGCCATGGAACGGCAGGAAATCGGCAAAGGCGACGTTGTGGTCATTCGCTACGAAGGACCGAAGGGCGGACCCGGAATGCCCGAGATGCTTTCACCGACCTCGGTGATCATGGGCGCCGGCCTCGGTCAGGATGTTGCCCTCATCACGGACGGTCGTTTCTCCGGCGGGTCGCACGGCTTCATCATCGGGCACATCACCCCGGAAGCGCAGGACGGCGGACCCATCGCGCTGGTGCAGGATGGCGACATCATCGCCATCGATGCGAAGAAGCGCTCCATCGATCTCGAGGTGGGCGAGGCCGAATTGGCGAAGCGTCGAGCCGGCTGGAGGGCGCCAGAGCTTAAGGCCACGCGCGGCACCCTTTACAAGTACATCAAAAATGTGAAATCGGCGTCCGAAGGCTGCGTGACGGACGAATAGAGACTCGGTTCAAGGCGACGCCGTCACCGTTCGGTCGAGCGCCGGCACCGTTGGCCCGGTTTCTTCAGCAATTGCGTGGTTCGACCCTAGACTGAAGCAGGGCAAGTCAGACACCTGCTGCAGGGAAACGACCGTGTATATCAACAAACGGGGCCTCCGGGAAATCGGAAAGGTCCTCTTCAAAAAGCCAACCGTCGGCCGCCTCGTGACGACTGCCTGGACTGTTCCGATCTACCTCGGACTCCGCCAAACCGCGGTGACCTTCCGCGCCCTCGACGAGCTCGTCTGCCCCGAGTACCGTGACCAGAAGGTCGAGCGGCCGGTCTTTGTTTTCGCCAGTCCTCGGAGCGGCACCACCCTCGCCCACCGCCTCATCAGCATGGACGACGAGGTCTTCACCACGGTGAAGCTCTACCAGACGATTTTCCCAGCCGTCACGGCAACCAAGACGTTCAAGCGGCTGATCGCCCTCGCGGAGAGCCGCGTCGGCTCCGTGCTCAACCGCGCGTACAACTTTTTCAACGCTCCGCTCGAGAGCCGTTGGCAGGAAGTTCATCACATGAGCCTCGATCAAGCCGAGGAAGACGTGTGCACGCTCCTTTGGAACCTGACCTCGCCGGCCACCGGTCTGCTCTTTCCGTTCATGGAAGACATGCCCAGCCAGACCTGGGTCGACCGTCAGCCCCCCGAAGAGCGGCACGCTTTCATGGACTCCTACGAGAACACGATCAAGCGTCACGTCTTCGAAGCAGGTGGAAGGCGCTTCTTGAACAAGAATGTGTTTTTCTCGACGCGTGTCCGTTCGGTCTACGAAAAGTTCCCCGATGCTGCGTTCGTATATCTCGTTCGCGACCC
>CAMYJN010000525.1 GCA_947258625.1 uncultured Polyangiaceae bacterium
CAATCAGCCCCGATTGGCGCGAGCTCCGAGGGGCGGCTTGCGTGGCCTAGGCCCCCAGTCCATCCGGCCACCTTTGCAAGCCGCCCCGTCCGTCGAACTCCCGTGTCGCGTTCCGCCGCGCCCCGGTATGCCTGCGGGCACGCCCGTCGCGAGCCGTTCTCCGATCTGTACGGGTTATGTTTCATTCGCGCTCAGCCCGCGATCGGGCTAGAAGTGCCTCGAGGGCCCATAGCTCAATTGGTTAGAGCCCCCGGCTCATAACCGGGTTGTTCCTGGTTCGAGTCCAGGTGGGCCTACCACGTAAAACGACAAAGGGCGTTTGCCCTTTGTCGTCACGTGGCTTCGCCCATTTGCCGTGTTGCACCCTCTGCAAAGGCACGCTACAGCCCCGCCAGCTCAGACTGACCACGGAGGCGATCTTTGCGCGAAGAGCTCGTAGCGCTTGCAAAACTTGCTGAGATGGATGATTCGGCGCGTGACATCGACGCCGAGCTCAAGCAGATACCGCAACGTCTCGAAGAGATGCGGAACAGTGTCCAGACGCTGGAGACGATGCTCGCTCAGGAGCGTCAGCAGCTCAGCGAGGCTGAGCAGCTGAAAGTTAAGCAGACCGGTGAGCTCAAGGAGCGAAGCGAAGGGCTACAGCGGGCTCGCAAGAAAGTCGCCCAAGCGACGAGCATCCGTGAAGCCGACGCAGGCGAGCGAGAGGTCGAGGCCAATCGTCGCGCCATCAAGGAGCGCGAAGACGAGCTGGGCCGAATCGCGCAGGCGATCGAAGCCAAGACAGCCTCACTCGCCGAGCGTGAGAAGGACTTCGAAGAGACCAAAAGCTCCCTTCAGGCGGACGAAGAGTCTTCGAAGGCCCGTGTCGCCGAGCTCGAGGAGCAGCGGGCCAAACTGCTCGACGGCCGCGATGTGCTTGCCGCCAAGGTCTCGAAGACGATCGTCAAGCGCTACGAACGCCTCAAGACCGGAATTCCGAACGCGGTGATCATCATCAGCGACGGCACATGCACGGCGTGCCGCATGGCGCTACCGCCCCAGTTGACAATCGAGCTCCAGCGAGCGAACGAGCTACATCAGTGCCCGCATTGCCGCCGGATCATCATTCATAAGGCGGTGGTGGAGGGGTAGGTGGGGTGCTGAGCGTGGGGCCTGGTTTGGTTTGATTACACCGCCCGCCCGGAGGCCTTCGGCGACTGCTTGTCCCGCCCCACCGCCCCCACACGAGCGCCTACCCCCACCCGTAGTCCTCCCTGGCGCGGCATTCGCTACGCTTTGCCTTGCCGGCGCGTTGCGCCGGGCTTCGCCCTTCGGGCTCGCGCTGCCGCCTTCTGTCTTCTGCAGGGTTGCTGCGGTGCCGTACGTCTACGCACTTGGATATGAATGGAGGGACGCGGAAAAAAGCGCGATGTGGGGGTTCGGCGGCGTGTGAGTGACAAGCGGCCAAGACAGCAACCACCAGCCGATTGGCGCGAGCTCCGAGGGGCGCCTTGCGTGGCCCCTGCTCGCAGTCCTTCCGGCCACCCTTGCAAGGCGCCCCGTCCGCAGAACTCCCATGTCGCGCTTTTTTCCGCGTCCCGGTTTAGACGATGGCCAGCCAGCTCTCGTCCGGCACTTTCACCCCGCGCACGGCATCGAAGTACGCGCCCTGCACCATCTCCGTGATAGGCCCACGTGAACCAATACCGATGCTTCGGTCATCGAGCTCGCGCACCGGGGTGACCTCTGCCGCCGTGCCGACCATGAACACCTCGTCGGCGATGTAGAGCTCGTCGCGCGAGATCAGTCGCTCGTGGACGGTCAGTCCGAGGTCGTGCATCACGCGCATGACCGAGTTGCGTGTGATGCCGCCTAGGATCGAGACGCCCATCGGAGGCGTGGCGATCTCGCCATCGCGGACCACGAAGATGTTTTCGCCGGATGCTTCAGAGACGTAGCCCTGCGTGTCGAGCATGATCGCTTCGTCGTAGCCGATCGCCTGGACCTCGCGCTTGGCGAGTATCGAGTTGACGTAGTGGCCGTTGATCTTGCCCTTTGACATCAGGGTGTTGACTCCGGCGCGTTGAAACGAGCTCACCTTCGCTCGAATGCCTTTGCGAAGGCCTTCTTCTCCGAGGTATGCGCCCCAGCGCCAGGCGATGATCGACACCCGGGTAGCATTGGACTTTGCGCCGAGCCCCATCTCTCCGTCGCCCATGAAGGCAATCGGCCGCAGGTAGCATTCGTCTAGGCCGTTGGCCCGGACCGTTTCGAGGCAGGCCTCGACGATCTCCTTCTGGCTGTACGGCATTGGAAGCATGCAGATGTGGGCGGAATCGAACAGTCGTCGAATGTGTTCTTCCAGACGAAAGATCGCGCTGCGCCCGTCGCCGAGCTTGTAACAGCGAATGCCCTCGAAGACGCCCAGCCCGTAATGCAGCGTGTGCGTCAATACGTGGACGTTCGCCTGGTCCCAAGGAATGAGCTTCCCGTCGAGCCAGATCTTGTCCACTTTGTCCACCATTGCTGCTCCTTACGCCCCCACCAAGCGGGGGTCGCGCGTTTGTAGCATAAATCCACAATTCCGGTGAGTTGACCTGGTTGGGGGCATGGAGTAGAAACGCCGGCGCTCGAGGGGCCCGGATAGCAGCGTGCATCCGGGCTCGACGCGCATTGAGGGTTAGTGGTGCTCTACTCTTTATTTCACATTTTGCTTCAGCCCGACGTGAGCGGCGGACCGGTCCCAGTGGCTCCGACTGGTGGCGGCGGACCGGCACCCGGGCCCATGGGCTGTGGCGGCGGGGGGACCGAGCAAATCGGTTTTCTGCTGTTGATGTTTGCGGTCCTCTACTTCCTGATGATCCGCCCACAGCAAAAGCGAGCCAAGCAGCAC
>CAMYJN010000526.1 GCA_947258625.1 uncultured Polyangiaceae bacterium
CGGGACAAGCGCTGCGGTGATGCTTGGTGCGAGCCCGCGCTCGACATCCTGGAGGAGATGGGGGTCATCCAGGAGCTCGACGCCGAGGGCGCGGTGCAATGGGTTCGGTCCGGTGGCTTGGTGTCACCCTCGGGACTGAGCTTCACGAGCCCCGATGAAGGCGAGCGCGAGGGCGCTCCGCGCGTCGCCGCAATTCGACGGATGGTTTGCGACGAACGCATTGCGCGAGCCGCCGTAGGGGTGGGCGCTGAGCTGATCGAGGGTGCCGCGGTGAGCGATGTGAAGCTCGGCGATGGGCGATGGGCGGTGCGCTGCAAGGACGGCCGGCGGTTTGCCGGTCGATGCCTGATCGCCGCAGACGGTGCCAAGAGCAAAATCGCGCGCGGGCTCGGCGTCGTGAAGACCGGCGCCAACAGCGTTGCCAGCCGGCAATACTTCAAGGGAGGCACCCACCGCTTCAGCAGCGACGGCGTCCTGCTCTATCCACCCTATGTGCTCCCGGGCTACGTCGCGCTCTTTCGCCACTCGAACGGAGACATCGATCTCGGTTGCTACGTGCTTCCCGGAGGCCGAGTACCGCTGACGAAGCTGAAGCCCTTGCTCCAAACCGAAGTCGCCGCGGACCCTTATGTACGCGCAGCGCTCGGCGACCAGGCGGAACCGTTAGAGCCCCCGGGCCTGTCCCCACTTCGCCTCGGCGGTGAGCCGCGAACGCACGGGGAACGACTCCTAGTCTTGGGCGACGCCGCTGGACAAACCGATCCTCTGACTGGCGAGGGCATTCACACCGCAATGGTCGCCGCGAAGATCGCAGCACGGCTGCTCCACGAGGCCTTCGATGCAGGGGACCTCAGCGCGCGGTGGCTCTCGGCCTACCATCGCGCCTGGATGCGGGAGTTCGGTCGCGACTTTTGGATATCAGCCGCTGCAGGCCGGGCGATCCAGCGCTTCCCGGTTCTCTTGGACACCGCCGCGATCGCGGCCCAGCGCCGCGGGGCGAGCTTCATGGACGACTTCGGCGCGGCCATGACCGGCGTGAAGCCCAAGTCGCTCTTCCTGTCACCTCGGATGTCGATTCCCCTCGGGGCGGCGCTGCTGGGACTCCTGAGCTCGCGCGCACGCACGAAGTATGCGTCCGGACCCCGCGCCGAACCAACGCACGATTTCAGCTTCGCCATGAACGCCCTCCAAATGAACGCCGGTGGCGCGCGATGAAGCTCTTCATGCTGCGGCTGCTGCTCGGGCTCGCTGTCTTGGTGGCGGCCTTGGCCATCGTTCTCCACCTTCGATACGGAGGTGGCGAACCGTATCCAGACCTCAGCGGAGCGCCGCTCTTCGACGAAGCTACGCTCGAAGTCGTGGTGACTAGCGCGGAGCCGATTGGAAACCTCGCGGTGTCAAAAGATGGACGTGTGTTCTACACGATTCATCCGGAGAGCCGACCGAGTGGGGCCAAGTTGCTCGAGTGGGTCGATGGGGCACCAAAGCCCTTTCCCAGCGAAGAAGCACAGGCGCAATTTGAAACGCCGCTCGGAGTCGCCATCGATCGACAAAACCGGCTATGGACGATCGATCATGGCAACCACGGCACCGGGCAGGCCAAGCTCTTGGCGTTTGACCTCGGTACGGGCGGGCTCGCCCACGAACACGTATTCGATTCCTCGGTGGCGCAGCTGGGCTCGTTTCTGCAGGACCTGCAGGTCGATTCTGCTGGTAGGCATGTCTTCATCGCCGACGTGAGCTTCTGGCGAAAGAACCCGGGCTTGATCGTGTACGACATCGAGCTCGGCAAGGCGCGGCGAGTCTTGGACAGCGACCCCTCAGTGTCCGCGCAGGACTGGCTGATTCGCAACCCCACCAAGGACATGAGGTTTTTTGGCGGTCTCGTGGTGCTCAAGCCGGGTGTAGATGGGATTGCGATCAGCCGTGACGACCAGTGGATTTACTACGGCGCGATGGCGCACGACACGATGTATCGCATCAAGGTCGTCGACCTGCTCGATGATTCGCTGAGCGATGGCGCACTGGCAGCGAGGGTTCAAGCGCTTGGTGCAAAGCCACTCAACGACGGCCTCAGTACGGACCGCGAAGGAAACTTGCTGATCACGGACGTCGAGCACGGCGCGGTCATTCGAATGACGCCTAGCGGTGAGCTGACGACGCTGGTTCGCAGCGAGAAGATTCGCTGGGCAGACGCCTTGAGCTACGGCCCCGATGGCTGGCTCTACGTCGCCGACAGCGCGATTCCTGATCAGATGCTGCAGTCAAAGACGCATATCCGAGCCAATGCCCCCTACTACATCTTCCGCTTCAAGCCGGGCATCGACGGCGTACCTGGGCAGTAGCGCGGGATGAGATGACGCGACGGCGCACACGACAGGATACTTCCGGCAAGCCCGGTTACATCACGCCGGAAGGATACCGGCGTTTCGAGGAAGAGGCCGATCGCCTTTGGAATGTCGATCGCCCGAAGATGGCGAAGGCGGTACAGGTTGCGGCGGCCGAAGGCGACCGGTCCGAAAACGCGGAGTACCAGTACAGCAAACAGCGCCTCGCGGCGATCGATCGACGACTTCGTTTCTTGGGACGGCGGCTCAAGGTGCTCACCATCGTCGACGAGAAGCCGCCCGACGACGGCCGGGTCTACTTCGGAAGCTGGGTCACGATTGAAGACGAGGACGGTGAGATACAAACCTATCGGATCGTCGGACCCGACGAAATCGACGCCAAAAAGAAGTGGATCAGCATGGAGTCACCGGTCGGAAAGGCCCTGCTATCGCGGGAGCTGGGCGACGAAATCACGGTCCGCCGCCCAAAGGGCGAGGTGACCTGCGAGATCATCGAAGTGCGTAACACGCCGCCAGCCTGAGAACGC
>CAMYJN010000527.1 GCA_947258625.1 uncultured Polyangiaceae bacterium
TACCTTCGATGCCGAGCTTGCCGGCGGCTTTCACCGCCTGCTCGGAGCCGAGCTCGAATAGATCTGCGCACTTCATGACCTCGGCGCGGATGAAACCGCGTTCGAAGTCGCTGTGGATCTTGCCCGCGGCCTGCGGCGCTTTGGTGCCCCGGTCGATGGTCCAAGCGTGGACCTCGGGCTCGCCCGCGGTGAAGAAGGTGATCAGGTCCAGCGTGGTGTACCCCGTTCGAATCACCTTGTGCAACCCCGGCTCATCGAGGCCGAGCGACTCGATGAACTCCGCGCGCTCGCTTTCGGCAAGCTGCATGATCTCCGATTCGATTTCTGCGCTGATCACGACAACCGGGACGCCGCGCTCGTTGCCGAGCTTTTGGACCTGAGCGACGAGTGGGTCCGCGTCGATGTTGGCGAGCTGCTCGTCTTTTACGTTGGCGACGAAAAATGACGGCTTATTCGTGAGTAGAAACATGTCGCGGATCACCAGGGCTTCGTCGTCGTCGTTGGGCTCGGTGGCGGCAGCAGGCTTGCCCTCGTTGAGCGATGCCGCGAGGCGCCTGCAGACCTCGAGCGCCTTCTTTTCGAACGCATCCTGGCCTTTCGCGGCACGCTCGGCCTTGTCGAGACGCTTTTGGACGGTCTCCAGATCCTTGAGAATCAGCTCGGTTTCGATGGTCTCGATGTCGGCGAGGGGGTCGACCCGGTTGTCGACGTGCAGGATGTTCTCGTCCTCGAAACAACGAACCACATGCGCCACCGCATCGGCATCCCGGATGTTGCTCAAGAAGGCGTTGCCCTTTCCTTCTCCCTTGGAGGCGCCCTTGACCAGGCCCGCGATGTCGACGAACTCGACGCTCGCCGGCACGACCTTCTTTGGGCGGTACAGAGCGACGAGCTCGTCGAAGCGTGGGTCGGGCACCGGGACGATCCCGACGTTCGGGTCGATGGTGCAAAACGCGTAGTTCGCCGCTTCCGCTTCCTTCTCGGAAAGGGCGTTGAATAGCGTCGACTTGCCGACATTGGGCAGGCCGACGATGCCGACTGACAGAGCCATGGGCCGTGCTTAGCGCGTGCGCCCCAGGGCGGCCACTAGTTCAGCCAGAGCCTGCCGATGACGAATAGACCAGCCGCCAAAAGGGCGGTGAAGGGCACCGTGATGAACCAGCTTGCGACGATCCCGGACACGACTTTCATGTTGATGGCCCCGATGCCGCGCGCGAAGCCAACACCGATGACGGCGCCCACCAGGGTGTGGGTCGTGCTCACCGGCAGCCCGAGCTTGCTCGCCATCACGATTGTGGTTGCTGCCCCGAACTCGGCTGCGAAACCCCGCGATGGCGTGAGCTCCGTGATTTTCTTTCCGATCGTCGCCATGATCTTGTAGCCGTAGGTCGCGAGGCCGATGACGATACCCACTGCACCGATCAGGAGCACCCGGTGAGGCACCGCAACCTTGGCCGCGAGGTCGCCGCTGGTGGCCCCGTACACGGCTGCCATCGGGCCAACGGCGTTCGCGACGTCGTTGCTGCCGTGCGCGAAGGCGACGAAGCAGGCCGTCAGGACCTGAAGCACCAGGAAGACCCGCTCGGCGCGATGCGTGCGATCGGCCCTGTCCTGTGACGCCAGCTTTGTAGCCCGGCGTAGCAGCGGCACAGACGCGAAGCTCGCAAGCAGGCCCACCGCCGCGGCAATCCCGAGCGAGGGCCCAAGCGCCAAGTCGAGCTTGAGCGGCTTGAGCCCCTTGAACAGCACGCTGAGCGCCAGGATCGAAAAAATGGGAAAGATCATGATCGGCCCCCAGCCGCGAAGGGCTAATAGAGGCCGGTCGACATTCAAGATGCGTCGCTTGATGAACACGAAGCCGAAATATCCGAGCAGCCCACCCATCAGTGGGGAGATCACCCAGCTCGCCGCGATCTTGCCCATGGTCAGCCAGTTCACCGCGTTGAAACCTCCGGCGACCAAGCCGAAACCGACGACCGCACCGACGATGCTGTGCGTCGTGGACACCGGCCAGCCCGCGTAGGTCGCGATGTTGAGCCAAAGCGCGGCGGCGAGCAGGCAACAAGTCATTCCAACCGCGATCACCATCGGATCCCCGCCGAGCGCGTCGAGATCGACGATGCCCTTGCGGATGGTCTGAGTGACAGTTCCACCCACCAGCATGGCGCCACCAAACTCGAAGATCGCGGCGACGATGATCGCGCCCCGGATCGTGAGCGCACCCGAGCCGACCGACGTGCCCATGGCGTTCGCCACGTCGTTGGCCCCGATGTTCCAGGCCATGTACAGACCCGCGACGGCCGCAACGGCCAGGACGATCGTGGTTGGATCCATCGAACTTGGCCTAGCCGGCTACGAAAAGCCTGAACTGATCCCCTACGTTCTCCGCGTGATTGGCCATGTTGCCAATCTTGTTCAGGACCTTGGTCCACATGAAGAGCGCCGCCGGGGGCATGGCGTCCTCTTCCTTGAAGAGAACCTTCGCGCATTGATCTTGAATCTTGTCGGCCTCGTGCTCGGCGCGGCCAAGGATCGCCGCTTGCTCTAGCACCTGCTCCGCCGGCGGTCCCGAGAACCCGGATTCGACCAAGTCGTCGATCAGGTCGATGAGCTTTTCCGCCTCACGAATCGTACTCAGGACTCGATCCACGAAAACCTCGAGAGCGGGCTTCATGTCTTCGGGCACAGTCAGCGGGCGAATCGTCAGAAGCACGCCTACATCCTCGGCGCAGTCTGCAATGGCGTCGATCTGGCTGATCAGCTTGAGGACGTCACGGCGATCCACCGGCATCAGCAAGCGGACCGGCATCTTCGAGCGGGCCGCGTTCTTTGCGTCGTCGGCCTTCCCTTCCAACGTGCTGATCTCTTTGGCAA
>CAMYJN010000528.1 GCA_947258625.1 uncultured Polyangiaceae bacterium
CAACTTCATGCTGATGAGGCCTTTGGGCGCGTCCATCTCGCAGCGGGCGCAGCCGGTGCACGCGACCTCGCAGTCCTCGAGAACCTCGTCGCCGGCCTCTTGGGAGCTGCAGGCGACCCAGAGCCGATGGCTTTCTTTGTGGAGGGAGAACAAGTCCTTGGGGCACACCTCGACGCAGTCGCCGCAGGCGGTGCACAGCGCCTCGTCCACCACCGGGAGCTTGTGCGCGTTCATGTGGATGGCGTCGAAGTCGCAGGCGACGTCGCAGTCGCCGAGGCCCAGGCAGCCCCAAAAGCAGCCTTTTCCGCCGCCCGCGACCTTTGCCGCGGCGCGACAGGTCTGCTCTCCGTGGTATCGCGCATGGTTCCGGGCCACATTGGTCCCGCCGGCGCAGGCGAGTCGCGCCACGAGTTTTTCCTCAGCTCCCACGTCGACCCCGAGGAAGCTTGCGATGACCGCTCTTTCCTCGCCGGAGCTCACCGTGCACTTGCCCGGTAGCGCCTCACCCCTGGTCAGCGCTTCGGCAAACGGGCGACACCCGACGAAGCCACAGGCACCGCAGTTGGCGTGAGGAAGCATCTCCTCGACCACATCGATTCGCGGATCCTCGTAGACGTACAGCCGCTTGTTGGCCAGCACCAACGCGGTAGCAAGGATGAAGGTGAGGCCGGTGATGGCCCCAACTGCCGTGAGAAACAGCATGGCAACGAGTGTTGGAGGTCGGGGCAGCCACCTGCTGCCATCGCCCCCGAGCGCGGAGTCTAGCCTCATGTGATCGAGGTGAAAAGGACTCCGGTGACACCAGCCGTGCCCTTGTAAAGGCGAGTCGCGCGGGTCGCGAAACAATTACGTATAGACAGGTTTCCACCATCGCGAGACGCTCAGCGATCCAGAAGTAGGGCGGCGGTCACGACCCCCCTTCCATTCAGAAAAAGAGGGAGAACATCATGAAAACGGGAATCGTTATCACAGCAGCCGCGCTGGCTTCGTGAGCCGTCAATCCTCAGTGGAGGTGAGCTCGATCAGCTCCCATCCTCCCTCTGGAAGATCGTCGTTCGGATCGGTGAGCAAGTTCATCGGATTGGCCATCCCCAGGTAGAGCGCATCGTCCGACACCATGGTGCGCACGCCGTAGCTCGAGATATTGCCGACCCCGGACAAGCTCACGGGCCGAGCTCGGTGACAGGACGAATCGAATCTCCAGAGGTCTGCGCCGGCGAAGTGCTCGAACGCTTCGGTGATAACCTGTGGGACCTCGAGCGCATCTCCGAGAAGCGCTCCAGCTAGGTAAAGGAAATCCATGGTGCCGACGAACAAACGACCTTCAAACACCTCCATCCACCAGGTGTAGTTGTTGAAGAAGTTGTTAAACCCGGCCAGCCCATACCTAGGACCTTGTCCCATGTTGTTCGGGACGATTTGCCATCCTTCCGCCGGCGAGTAGGCGGGAAGAAAGCGGTTCCCATACAGGAGCTCGACCTCCTGCTCGCTGGTGCCTAGCTCGCTTGCGCGGAAGATACTGATCGGTCGGTAGGTGCCCAGTATCGCGGCAGTGGTGTCCTCCTCTGAAGCAGTGGCACCATAGATGCTCTGCCAAGCCAGCAAGCTCACGCCGGGCACATGCATGGTTCCCCAATAGAGATGGCCGCCGTAGGACATCAAGGCGCCGCCGCCGGTGCTGAACACGACGGACAGCTCTGGGTCGTATTCAGAAATCGTCCAGACGCTTTGCCATTGCGCTGCGTCTTCACCCGTCAGCTTCTCGTCGCTGCCAAGCTCGGGGCTCATCCAGATCGACATCTGCTGCGAGCCGCGAGCATTCGGCCAAGACGAAACGAAGATCCGGCCCTCATGAAGGGTGAGGTACGCGGGATCACCGGCGATCTGTCCCACCGTTTCGAATTGGAAGGGATCGCTCACGCTGCCGGTCCACCGCAGCACCTCACCGCTTCCGTTTGCCAGGCCGACGCCCACGTAGAGCTCTTGCCCGATCAGCCGCCACTGACGAATGTTGTTGTAGTCCGGAAAGCTCGCCGATCCGAGATACGCTTTGGTTTCTTCGCTAAAGGCAAAGAGGTTGACTCCAGCGGGCAGCACCCCAATGCCCCCGAGGAAGACAACTCCATGCGCAGAACCTGCCGAGCGAAGCCCGATGGTGCTGCGGAGCCGAACATTGTCCTCGATGCCACCCTCGAGAATGGCCTGTGTCGCTTCGTGCAGCTCGTTGTCTTCGGTGTTGTAGTAGAAAGCCCGCGGCGGCCTGGCGTCGGCAATGCCGCCTTCACAAACCCAAGAGTTGTTCAGACTCGGCGCCGTTATATCCAGAAACCCGCTGAGCACGAGGCAATGGGTGTTCGGAATGGTCCCAAACCAAAGGTTTCCTTCTCTGTAGTTGCACGGAGCGGACCGTTCTCTGGTCAGGCCCCAGACGTAGGCTTGGTTGACCTTGGGTTGGGCCAAGCCTGAGTCGGAAGGAGTCGCATATTGGTCGTCGACAACAATCTCGCGACACATCTGCGTCTGTTCTGCACTGAGGTCACCGGGGTAATTCGCATCGAAGCCGAGCGCTGGATCATCCCGGTTGGCCGGGTTCCCAACGCCCTGAAAACACTCGTCGGGCTTCGCTTTTGTGAGGACCTCCCACGTGAATCCGCTCCCTGCATGCTCACTGTGGAAAAAATCCTCCGGTATCTGGTCGTACAAGCCGGACCAGAAACTCTCGAGCAGCTCTTTCGCATCGGTGCAGGTTAGCCCACTGAGGTCAGGCAGCTCAGGGAAGTGCTCCGCGAGGCCAACGTCGCACTTCCACTCGTGCAAGGGCTCCACCACATTTCCAACGTCCTCCTCGATGCACACGATCGGCTCGCCT
>CAMYJN010000529.1 GCA_947258625.1 uncultured Polyangiaceae bacterium
ATCTTCCCAGGTTGCGAAGATCCGACCGACGTTGGTGGCGAACGCAAGGCATCCTGGGCGACTCACGGAGTCGGCGGGGCTCTTTCTTTGGACGCAGACGGCATCCCTACGCGCCCTAACTCCGACGGTGGGAGTCAAGCCCGAGCACGAACGGCCGCCTCGAGCGCGTCGCACACGGTCTCGAACACCCGGATCCTAGCGCCGCGTTTGTCGTTGGCGGGAACCAGATGCCAAGGTGCCAGGTCCGTGCTGGTGCGCGCCACCATCTCCTCCACCGCCGCTTCGTACTGTGGCCACTTCTCGCGGTTGCGGTGGTCTTCGGGCGTGAGCTTGTGCTGCTTGAAGGGCGTCTGCTCGCGCGCCGTAAAACGCTCGAGCTGCGTCTCCGGATCGATGTGCATCCAGAACTTGAGGACCGGCATGCCGTGCACGACGAGCTGTTCCTCGAAGTCGTTGATCTCCTCGTAGGCGCGGCGCCACTCCTGCTCCTGCGCGAACCCCTCTACGCGCTCCACCAACACTCGCCCGTACCAGCTCCGGTCGCAGATCAGCATGCGCCCCGCCGCGGGCAGCCGCCGCCAGAAGCGCCACAGATAGTGGTGGGCCAGCTCCTCGGGCGTCGGCGCGGCGACGGGCATCACCCGATAGTCCCGGACGTCCATGGCGCGGGTCATCCGCCGGATCACGCCTCCCTTGCCAGAGGCGTCCCAGCCTTCGAAGACCACCGCGCTCCCCACGCCGTGTTCGCGGCAGCGACGGCTGAGCTCCCACAGCTGGCCCTGGAGCTCGTTGAGTCGTTCCCTGTATTCCTCGCGCGGCAGCTCGGCGCCGAGATCGAGGGATGCGAGGATTCCCGGGTGATTGCGCTGCTTGCGGTGCGCCGCTTCGCTCGTCGCCTCGGGCGGTTGCGGAGACGGCTCGGCGAGGCGCTCGAGCAGCGCGTCGCGGATCGTGCGAGCGACGAGGAGATTGCGGTGGCGCGCGTCGGTGCTCTCCACCAGGTGCCAAGGCGCGGCCGCTGTGCTGGTCTGCCGCAACAGGGCTTCGATGAGGGGCTTGGCCTCGTCGTAGCGCTCGTAGAGCTCCAGATCGATCTCGTCGAGCCGCACCTTGTCCGGCGACTTCCTAGCCTTCGCCAGCCGCTTGCGGCGCTTGTCCGGAGGCAGATGCAGCCAGATCTTGAGCAGCAGCACGCCGTCGTTTACGAGCATCTGCTCCAGGCGGCGCGCGTGCTCCAGGCGCTGCGCCGCCTCCTCGGTGTCGCTCTCACCGGTGAGTCGGTCAGCCAGCAGGCCCAGGCCGTAGCCGCCAGCATAGATCCCGATCTCGCCCTTTGCCGGCAGGACCTGCCAGTAGCGCCAGAAGCGCGGATATCGGCGCTCGTGGTCCCTGCGCCGGCCGAAGAAATGAGACTCCAGGTAGCGCGCGTCCATCCAGTGGTGCAGGAGGTTCAGCACCTCGCTCACGGCTTCGCGATCGTCCCCGGAGAGCACGATCATCACGGGCAGGTCGCTCCCGCGAACCTGGAACTCGGCGTTCAGCAGATCCACGCGCAGCCGCGGCAAGGACTCCTCGTACTCCTCCTTGGAGACCTTGGCCCCCACTTCGGCGATTTCGAGCATGGCCGTACGAGCATACACCTGGGTCGCTCCCGGAATCGAGAACTACATTGGGAGCCTCAGTCAGACTCGACGAAGGGCACTCCAGTCACGCAGGAAGACAACAAGGGAATTACAACTTCGGAACGTTAGGGTCACGGGGCTTCGCCCTTTTCTTTGCAGGAGGTCGCCCCGAATCGGCGCAACGCACGATGAGCTACCGGGAAGGAGGCTCTTGCTCAATGTGGATCTCTACGGGAACTGGATTCGTCACGATGTCCAGAACGGGAGACATTTGACTGAGCGCTCGAAGTTGCGCCTCGGATGCATCTCCTTTGACTTTGAAATTGATGCGGATCTTCTGGAACCCTCGACGAACATCTTCTTTGAGTCCTAGGAATCCTTGCAGGTCGAGGTCTCCCTCGAGTGAGGACTCCACCGCTTCGATCTCGATGCCTTGTGCGGCTGCGTGATAGACCGTGCTCGTCGTGACACACGCCGCAAGCGCATGGAGGACGTACTCCACCGGGTTTGCCCCTCGGTCGGTCCCAAGAAGCACGGGGGGCTCATCGGCGTCGAGCACGAATGGCGCCGTTCGAGTCGAGTCCTCCTCGCAAGCCCCGTAGAAGGACTGGATCGTGGAACGGTTGTGGCCGCCTCCGAGCCATCGATTGCGAGCCCGGAACTCGAACTTCGCGATATCGGGGTCCTGCTGGATGGCTTCGACGGTTTCGCCGAGCTGGCTGACGTTCACGTCGTTGATGACGATGGGCTTTTTCTCGATTGCAGGCTCGGTCATGGCGGTTCTCCTTTGTTTGTTGTGGGGTGGACATGTGCCCATCCGCCACGCTTCTGACTTTGCGACAACGAGCAGTTCCAAGCTTGGAGACTGGATGGAGAGGATGTGGAGATTTGCTGCTGGTCGCGGGATTGACGCGAACCGTGGTAGATCGATTCCTAGTGCCGTGATCTACAGGTTTGAAGATTGTGAGCTCGACCTGGACCTTTTTGAGCTCCGACGCGGGGACGAGGTCCAACAGGTCGAGCCGCAAGTGTTCGACCTGCTGACCTATCTCTTGCGCCATCGCGACCGCGTCGTGCCAAAGGGAGAGATCCTCGAGGCCATCTGGGACAACCGGATCGTAAGTGAATCGGCCCTGACGAGCCGCATCAAGACACTGCGACGAGCGGTGGGGGACGACGGCAGAGCTCAGCGCATCTTGAGAACCATCCACGGGCGCGGTTACCGCATAGTCGCGGAAGTCGAGG
>CAMYJN010000530.1 GCA_947258625.1 uncultured Polyangiaceae bacterium
GCGCTGCAGCGATGGGCCGCGCCCCGAGATAGGCATTGACGCTCAGAGGCGCGGTGACGAGCGGCTGGTCGTCGCTCATCTCAGCCAGATCCAGCTTGGAGAGCTCATCGAGCCGGTCGATCAAGCTGTCGCCTTCGACCCAGGCGATGCGGACCGCCACACCGGCTTCGGCGGCCAGGACCCCAAGCACGTCGGCAGCCGCCTTCGGATGGACGCCACCCGCATTGGTGACGATACGCACGCCCTGCTTGGCAATGCGCGGCAGCTCCCGGCCAATCATCGCGATGATGTCGGTGGCGTAGCCGAGGGCGGGATCTTTCTGACGCGCCCGGGTGAGGATCGCCATCGTGATCTCGGCGAGTCCTTCCAGGAGAATGTAGTCGCAGCGTCCGGAGTCGAGAAGCTGGGGCAACGCGAAAGAGCTGTCGCCCCAGGCGCCGGATGCACCGCCTAGAACCACTACTGGCTCTTTGCTACTCCGCATCTCTCCCCCTCCCGGACCTCGTTAGGACCACCACGAAGGGGAGCCTAGTCGCCATCGACAAGCTGAGCACGAACGACTACGGTCCTTCTTCGAATTGAACCCGGAGACCCGACGATGACCGACGATCTTCTCTTCGATATGCCGCTGCTTCCCCATCTGATCATGAATGGGCTGAAACGCTATGACGATCGACCATTCGTGTTCCTCGGAGACGAGGTCATCACCTATCAACAGGTTCGAGAGAAGACCAGTCGCTTCGCCCAGGCGTTGCAGTCAAAAGGCGTTCAGCAAGGTGCACGCGTTGCACTGATCTCGGCCAATCGTGCCGAAGTTCTGTATCAAATTTTCGCGAACATGGCGGTTGGCGTCGTCTATACGCCGCTTCATCCGATGGGGTCGCTCGACGACCACGCCTATGTCCTCGAAGACGCCGAGGTCGATACCCTGATCTTTGATTCCGCGATATTTCAACAGCGAGCCGCGCAGCTCAAGGAGCGCGTACCGGGGCTCAAGAACCTTTTCGCGCTCGGCCCAACCGAAGTTGGCGAAGACCTCACCGAGATCGCCATGAAGTTCGAGGCAAAGCCGCTGGTCGCCCCGGACATCCGGCCGAATGACCTGAACACCATCGTGTACACCGGAGGCACGACGGGAAGACCCAAGGGTGTCCGTCAGCCCTATCGCGCGGCGGCGTACATGACGATTGTGCAGATGGCCGAATGGGAGTGGCCCGAAGAAATGCGGTTCCTCATCGCCACGCCGCTGTCACATGCCGCCGCCGCGTTTGTAGTGCCAACGCTTCAAGCGGGCGGTGCCTTCGTCGTGTTGCCGGGGTTCACGCCGGATCTTTATTTCGACGCCATTGAGAAGCACAAAATCACGTCCACGTTTCTGGTCCCGGCCATGATCTATCCGTTGCTCGATCACCCGCGCGCGACGACCGCCGACTTGTCGAGCATGGAGACACTGTTCTATGGGGCCGCCCCGATGAGTGCGGCACGGCTGAAAGAGGGCCTCGAGAAATGGGGCCCGATCTTCTTTCAGTGCTTCGGTCAGTCCGAAGCGCCGATGGCGATCACGCATCTCAAAAAGGCAGAGCACGACCTATCGAAGCCCGAGCGTCTTTCGTCCTGCGGCCGTCCGAGCCCCTGGGTCCACATCGCGCTTCTCGACGCCAACAACCAAGCGGCACCCGAGGGCGAGTCCGGCGAAATCTGCGTGCGGGCGCCGTTCGTGATGGAAGGCTACAACAAGTTGCCAGAACAAACCGCTGAAGCGTTTTCGGGCGGCTGGCTTCATACCGGCGACGTGGGTCGGTACGACGAAGACGGGTTCCTGTACATCGTCGACCGCAAAAAGGACATGATCGTGACCGGGGGCTTCAATGTCTTCCCGCGCGAAATCGAAGACGTGATCGCGGCCCATCCGGCTGTGGGTCAGGTTGCGGTCATCGGCGTGCCTGACGACAAGTGGGGCGAGTCCGTGAAGGCGGTGGTGGTCCCGAGGCCAGGCCAACAGGGGAGCGACGAGCTTGCCGCAGAGCTCAAGGCAGCGGTCAAGGAGGCCAAAGGCGCCGTCCAGTCGCCCAAGTCCGTCGACTTCGTCGCGTCGCTCCCGCTTTCGCCCCTCGGCAAGCCCGACAAAAAGGCACTCCGAAAGGAGTACTGGGGCGACCGGGATCGCGGCGTGAACTAGCCCGGTTCGCATTCGGCGCCCGCCGTGCTTCGCAGGAGGCCGCGAAACGCTTTGCGCGCGTCGCTTTGTTTTTGAACCGTCTCGTAGACCTCGCGCGCGATTGGCATCTCCACGCCGTACTCGTCCGCCAGGGCGATGACCGCCGGGGCACTCTTGACGCCTTCGGCGACCATGAACATCTCATCGATGATCTCTTGGATCGTCCGCCCTTTGCCGAGCTCGAAGCCGACGGTTCGATTGCGGCTCTGCGGGCTCGTACAGGTTGCGACCAAATCTCCCATGCCCGCGAGCCCCGCGAAGGTCTGCGGTTCACCGCCCATGGCGACGCCGAGTCGCGTGATTTCGGCCAATCCTCGGGTGATCACGGCCGAGCGTGTGTTGACGCCGGCGCCCTGACCATCGCCCATGCCCGCGGCAATGGCGATGATATTCTTCAGAACGCCACCGAGCTCGCAGCCAATGACATCGTGATTGGTGTACACGCGGAATAGACCGCTGTGGAAGACTTTCTGGAGCTCTTTGACGATGATCTCGTCTTCCATGGCGATGACGCTGGCGGCCGCATAGCCGGACATGATCTCACGGGCGAGGTTGGGACCGGTGAGCACCCCGGATGGATGTCCTGGCAGGACCTCGTTGATGATTTCCGTCATGCGCATCCTCGACGAGAGCTCGAGCCCTTTGG
>CAMYJN010000531.1 GCA_947258625.1 uncultured Polyangiaceae bacterium
GTGGAGCGATTGGCGCAGGAGCACGAGTTTCCGCTCCGCCTGACGATGGAGCCCGAAGAGGAGGAAGACGAGTAACCATGGCCGGCCCCGTGATCGACAAAGAGCTTCAGGAGACGCTTCGGAAGGCATTCGACCGTGCAGGCTTGATGCGCCACGAATACGTGACGCTCGAGCACCTGCTCTTGGCGCTCACCGAGGATCCAAACGCCTCGAAGGCACTGCGCGCCTGCGGAGCCGATCTTCGCCGGCTGCGGAGCAAGCTCGAAGAGTTCATGCAGGACCGTCTGTCGCGCGTCCCCGAGAACGTCACGGTCGAGCCTCGGCAAACCCTGGCTGTCGAGCGCGTCCTGCAGCGCGCTGCCATCCACGCGATCTCTTCGGAGATGAAGACCATCGACGGAAGCAATGTGCTCGTCCAAGTGCTCAAAGAGGACGAATCATTCGCGGCTTTCGTGCTCGAGGAGTCCGGGGTCACTTCGCTCGACCTCAAGCGCTACATTTCGCACGGCGTGGGGACGGACATCGTCCCGGGCGAAAGCGAAGGCTACACCGACGCCGACTTCGAAGACGATGAAGAGGGCGCCGCCCCTGGCCGTGACCCGCTCGAGGCTTTCGCCACCGATTTGATTGCGGAAGCCGCCGAGGGGCGCATCGATCCCTTGATCGGCCGCGACGCAGAGCTCGACCGAACCGTTCAGGTGCTGTGCCGGCGCCGAAAAAACAACCCCGTATTCGTCGGGGAGCCTGGCGTTGGCAAGACCGCCATCGCAGAGGGGCTTGCGCGGCGCATCCACGAAGGGAGCGTGCCCGAAATTCTAGGCGACGCGAAGATCTTCTCGCTCGACATGGGCGCGTTGCTCGCCGGCACGAAGTTTCGCGGGCAGTTCGAGGAGCGTCTCAAGGCCGTCATGAAGCGGCTTCAGGAGATCGACCACGCGATCCTGTTCATCGACGAGATCCACACCATCGTGGGAGCAGGCGCGACGACGGGCAGCTCGATGGATGCGTCCAACATCCTCAAGCCGGCGCTGGCGTCTGGCAAGCTCCGTTGCCTCGGTTCGACGACCTACGCCGACTTCAAGCACCTGGAGCGTGACCGCGCCCTCGCCCGGCGCTTCCAGAAGATCGAGGTACACGAGCCCACTGTCGAAGACACCATCGAGATTCTCAAAGGCCTGCGCTCTTACTACGAAGAGCACCACGACGTGAAGTACGACGACGACGCGCTCGAAGCGGCCGTGCAGCTCGCGCAAAAGCACATTGTCGAGCGCTTCTTGCCGGACAAGGCTATCGACGTGATCGACGAAGCGGGCTCGCTCGAACGCATGCGGCCTGAGAGCGAGCGCACCCACCGGATTACCGTCAGCGAGATCGAGCGGGTCGTCAGCAAGATGGCTCGCGTTCCAGTCGAGTCGGTCAGCGCCAAAGAACGCGACCAGCTCCGGGAGCTCGCCCCTGAGCTTCGCAAGGTGATCTTCGGGCAGGACGAGGCGATCGACAAAGTCGTGAGTGCGATTACTCTGGCGCGGGCGGGGCTGCGGGCTGATAACAAGCCGATTGGCTCCTTTCTATTCGCCGGGCCGACGGGGGTCGGCAAGACCGAGCTTGCCCGGCAACTCGCGCGCGTCATGGGCGTCGAGCTCCTCCGCTTCGACATGAGCGAGTACAGCGAGCGGCACTCCGTCTCGCGACTGATCGGTGCGCCTCCGGGGTACGTCGGTTTCGACCAGGGAGGCTTGCTCACCGACGCGGTTCGCAAGCACCCCCATGCCGTACTGATCCTAGACGAAATCGAGAAGGCACACGGAGAGCTATTCAACATCCTCTTGCAGGTGATGGACCACGCCAAGCTCACCGACAACAACGGCCGTGAGGCTGACTTCCGCAACATCGTGCTCGTCATGACCACGAACGCCGGCGCGTTTGAAGCGACCGAGAAGGTGGTGGGCTTTGCGAGCGGCGACGAACCCAAGGACTTCGCAACGGGGCGCGCGAAGCAGGCGATGGAACGCATTTTCACGCCCGAGTTCCGCAACCGGCTCGACTCGGTCGTGTACTTCAGCGGTCTCCGCAAAGAGGTCATCCGGAAGGTGGTCGACAAGGAAGTCGCCCTGCTCGGCGAGATGCTGGCCGAAAAGCAGGTGCGGCTCGAGCTGAGCGACTCGGCGCGAGACTGGCTGGCGGAGCACGGCTACGATCCGCAGATGGGCGCCAGGCCCATGGCCCGTCTCGTCGAACAGAAGCTCAAGAAGCCGCTGGCCGAAGCGATGGTTTTCGGCGGCCTGAAGGAGGGCGGCATGGCGATGGCCGAGGCCAAGGACGGCGACATCGTGCTGAGCTTTCGCGACACCAACGCGCCCGCGGGCGAAGCCTAGCGGTCAGGCACCCCCATGCGTGCCGAGCTTGCGCTAGCCTTCGGGGTCCGCTGATGCCTGTGTACCTACTCGACAAGGAGATCGCCTTTCCGCCCCCCGAGGACGCCAACGAGGAAGGCATCGTCGCCGTGGGCGGGGATGTGTCCCCGGAGCGGCTGCTCGTCGCCTACCGCAATGGCATCTTTCCCTGGCCCGCGCGGGGCTACCCCTTGCTCTGGTTCTCGCCGGATCCCCGATTCGCGTTGTCGCCCGGTGCGGCTCACGTCTCCCGGTCCTTGCGCAAGATCATCCGAAAGGAAGAGCTCCGCGTGACTGCGGACCTGGCCTTTGCCCAGGTGATCGACGCTTGTGCGGCCATGCAGCGTCCCCACCAGCAGGGCACCTGGATCACCCCAGAGCTTCGCGACGGCTATCTCGGGCTTCACGAGCTCGGGTACGCACACAGCATCGAAGCCTGGCGCGACGGCGAGTTGGTCGGTGGG
>CAMYJN010000532.1 GCA_947258625.1 uncultured Polyangiaceae bacterium
AGCTTGGACGTGTTCGAAAAGGCCGCGAGCTGCTCAATCGAAAGCGCGAAGCCTTGATCACCGAGCTCTTCAAGAGCGCACGGCCGGCCTTGAACGCTCGCCAAGAGGTGGAAAAGCGCGCTAGCGAAGCCTACAACGCTCTGCTCCACGCCCTGGCGGCACGCGGACACGCAACCTTGGAAAGCGATGCCTGGCCGGGGCGGGAGGTCACGGTCGAGCTCGAGCACAAACAGATCTGGGGAATCTCCGTACCTTCCGTCGCCTCGCACAGCCCGGTTGTGCGTACTCTGACCGGGCGCGACACGGCAGCCGCCTCGATCGGCCCCGCCGCGGCACAAACTGCCACCGAGTTCGAGCGTCTGGTCGAGCTCGTCCTCGAAGCGCTTCCCAAAGAACAGCTGGTGCGGCGGCTTGGCGACGCGCTCGCCAAGGCCACCCGCCAGGTCAACACCTTGCAGCTGCGCGTCGAGCCGACGCTGACCGCGGAGCTCAGCTCGCTCAGGCGAATGCTCGAAGAGCGGGAGCGCGATGAGCATTCGCGACTTCGTCACGTCTTGCGACGCCGAAAGAAGACCGACTGACGCTCAGCAGGATCGCCCTTACCTCCGCACCCTCGGGCACCGCGTGGCGACACGATGCTAGGCTCGAGTGGTGGCACCGGTCCTCGATCTCCACGTCGAAACCTTCACCCGCGACGGAGTTGCCATCCTGCGGGGCATTCGCTGGCGGATCTCGCCGGGAGAGCACTGGGTGGTTCTCGGCGCCAATGGGGCGGGCAAGAGCTCGCTGCTTTCGATCGTAGCGGGCTACGATTGGCCCAGCCGAGGTCGCGTTGCGGTTCTCGGCGAGACCTACGGCGAGTGCGACATGCGTGCCCTCAAGGAGCGGATCGGCTGGGTCAGCTCTGCGCTTTTCTCCTGGCTCCCTGCGCGCCAGAGCGCCAGGCAAGTCGTGGCGACGGGCATCCACGCGACCATCGGCAACTGGCACGAGCTGAGCGCCGAAGACCTCATTCGAGCAGACGACGCCCTCCGCAGGATCGGTGCCTTTGCATTCCGCAACAAGCGCTACGGCGTGCTTTCGCAAGGCGAAAAACAGCGGGTCATGATCGCGCGCGCTCTCGTCACGAAGCCGGAGCTCCTGATTCTCGACGAACCTTGCGCCGGCCTCGACCCCGGCGCTCGCCAGCACCTGATCGACGATATCGATCGCCTGTGCGCGAAACGCGGCGGCCCTACGCTGATCTTGGTTAGTCACCACGTCGAAGAAATTCCAAGCCACGCCACCCACGCCTTGCTATTGAAGGAAGGCGGCCTCCTAGCCTCCGGCTCGCTTCGCGAAATCCTGACCGAAGCACGGCTTACCGAGCTCTACGAGTATCCGTGCAAAGTCGGGTCATCCAACGGCCGCTGGTGACTGCAGGGCCACTGACACCCCGTAGAGCGACTCCGTCGCCACGGGGCTTCGCTGGCACTGGCACCGACACTGTCGCTGACACTGACACTGACACTGACACTGACACTGACACTGACACTGACACTGACACTGACACTGACACTGACACTGTAGACTTCCCTTGAATTTGTGGACACCCGAGAAGGCGCAACAATGCGCCGGGAGGCGTCCATGACGAAACGGAAACGAAGGAAGTTCACCGACGAGTTCAAGCGAGAGGCGGTCCGTCTGGTCCGAGAGGGGGATGGCAATGCGAGCCAGGTGGCCCGCGAGCTCGACGTGACACTGTCGGCACTTCGCCAATGGGTGAAGCAAGACGAGGTCAATCGAGGCAAAGGGCCTCCCGAAGCGCTGACGACCGCGGAGCGAGAGGAGCTTCGTAAGCTGCGGCGTCGGGTCCGCACCCTCGAGGAGGAGCGCGAGATTCTGAAAAAAGCGGCGGCCTTCTTCGCGAAGGAAAGCAAATGAGATTTGCATTCATCGACGCGGAGAAGGCGCATCATTCGGTCCGGACGCTGTGCCGCGTGCTCAAGGTCTCACCGAGCGGCTACTACGCCTCCCTACGGCGTGGACCGAGCCAGCGAAAGCGCAGGGATGACGTGTTGAAAGCGCACATCACTGCGATTCATCAACAGAGTGACGGCACGTACGGAAGCCCACGTGTCCACGAGCAGCTGCGCCACGACTTCGAAGTGGGCCGGGACCGTGTGGCCCGTTTGATGCGTGAATTGCAGCTGTGCGGCACGCCGAAAAGGCGCTTCCGATGCACGACGGACAGTGACCACGACGCACCGGTCGCTCCCAATCTCCTGCAACGCGACTTCGAAGCGCAGCGCCCCAATCAGCGATGGGCGACCGACATCACGTACGTATGGACATCGCAAAGCTGGATGTACTTGGCGGTCGTCATGGACCTCTTCTCGCGTCGTGTCGTCGGCTGGGCGATGGCACCGCATCTTCGAACAGAGCTTGCGCTCGACGCTCTACGTATGGCGCTCGGGCGTCGCATGCCCGAACCTGGACTCGTCCATCACTCCGACCGCGGCGTGCAGTACGCGGCGCATGGCTACCAAAACGTGCTCCATCAGCACGGCATCGTGTGCTCCATGAGTCGCAAGGGAGACTGCTGGGACAACGCCGTGGTCGAGAGCTTCTTTTCCCGCATCAAGACCGAACTCCTGCACCGACAGGGCTGGCCGACCGGACGTGCCGCCAAGGACGCCGTCGCCCGCTACATCGAGGGCTGGTACAACCCGCACCGCCTTCACTCTTCGCTTGGCTACCTCAGCCCCAACCAATTCGAACAGAGGTATTTCTTGAACCAGGCTCAAGCCGCGTAATCAACCTGTCCACTTTTTCCAGGGAAGGTCACTGGCACTGGCACTGGCACTGGCACTGG
>CAMYJN010000533.1 GCA_947258625.1 uncultured Polyangiaceae bacterium
TCACCTCTTTCCGTAGCCCAGCCGCGCGCAGCACCGGCTGCCCCTGCATCGGCGGCATCAATTGCGCCGAAACGCCCCCGACGGTCGTTGCCAATTGGGCCGGCCGCAAGCGGATCGCACCAGGAATCCGCGAATCCTCGAAACCCGATTCACGCGTGTCGATCAGCTGAACGTCGGGATCGCCGAGCCGCGCTTCGAGCCAGTCGGTGTCGACCACGAGCTCGGATTCCAGGGGCGCGCCGCCATCCGGAAGACCCGCGTCCGGCTGGCCGCACTGCTCGGCAGGCAGCCCTTCACAGGCGCTCGACGCCGGGCTGCTCCCACACCCCGAAAGCGCCGTCAGAAGTGCCACCGCGAAAACTACACCGAGTCTTCTCGCAAGCATCGCGCAACTCTACCCGAAAGACCCGAAATGCGGTACGAGGCTTTCTGCGATGTTCGACCCGAGTAAGACCCTCCTCATTGCCAACCCAATGGCTCGTCACGGCTTCGTGGGCGACAACTGGCCGACGCTGAGCGCTCAGATCGTCGAGGCCCTCGGTCCTGTGAACCTGCAGCTCACCAAGTCGCGGGGCGATGGCCTACGAATGGGAAAGCAGGCGATCGCCGACGGCGCGCGCACGATCATCTCGTTTGGCGGGGACGGCACCCACAGCGAGGTGGTCGACGGCATCATGCAATCGGGGCTCAATCACGAGGTGACGCTCGGTATTCTCCACGCGGGCACCGGCGGCGACTTCCGGCGTATGATCCCGGGCGCCGAGGAGCTCGAGACCGGCTGCGCGGTCATTCGCGATGCGCCTGCAGTCCCGATCGACATCGGCTGGGTCCAGTACCAGCATGACGATGGGCAACGCGAGGGGCGGTTCTTTCTTAACATCACGTCCATGGGCATGGGAGGCCTGGTCGATCGGTTCGTTGCAGCTTCGAAATCAAAGAGCAGCGGCAAGGCCAAATACTTCAAAGCCGTGCTCCGCGCGCAGATGAAGTACAAGCCCGCGCGGATCGGGCTGCGTATCGACGGCAAAGACGAGGGCAAGCACGAAATCAGCAACATCTGCGTCTGCAACGGCCGATGGGCAGGGGGCGGCATGATGTTTGCGCCGGAAGCACGCGTCGCCGACGGCATGTTCGACATCGTGTTGATTCGCGCAACCTCGACGCTCCGTGGGCTTCCCGTGATGGCAGGGCTCTACAAAGGAACCCACATTCGCTCTCCGATCGTGAGCACCTATCGCGGCAGGCACATCGAGGTCGAGATGCTCGCCAACACGGCCTGGATGGACATCGACGGAGAGGCTCCAGGCATCGGGCCAGCGGATTTCCGGATTCACGACCACGCCTTACGCGTCATAGGCATCGGCGCCGAGTTCGTTTGAGCTCAATCGTCGTCGGTGCGCTCGCGGCGGAACAAGCGCACGGCGATTCGGCCGACCCCCAGCGAGGTTTCCGGCGCGTAGCGATGGAGGCGCCAGAGCGCGTGAACGGTTGGGGTGAGCAGGATGTAGAACCGATTTCGATCGACACCACGAAGGATCTGCCGGGCTGCTTTTCGAGGCCGTATCGGCTTCCCGGGCGAGATCTTCCTCAGGGCCTCAGGGTCGAGCTTGACGTATTTGGTCGAGTCGAGGATCGGCGTATCGACCAGCCCCGGACAGACCACACTCACCTTCACTCCGAAGCTCGCAGCCTCGATGCGCAAGGTCGACGACAAGCCAACCACGGCGTGCTTGGTCGCCCCGTAGGCGCCTTCCGCCGCAGCAGGAATCAGGCCCGCTGCGGAGGCCGTGTTGATGATGTGGCCGAAGCCCTGCTCGCGCATGATCGGATAGGCCGCGTGCACGCCGTGCACCACACCACGGAGGTTCACGTCGATCAGGAGATTCCAGTCCTCGAGGGTTGTATCGCGAAGCTCGGCGCAGACGTTCACTCCGGCGTTGTTGAAGATGTAGTCGATGCGACCGAGCTCCCGATGCGCGTCTTCGACAAGCGCGCGTACCTGAGCCGCATCGCGGACGTCGACCGTTTTCGCATCGAGCTGGGTCCCACAGGCACGAAGCTCGGCGGCTGTCTTCTCGAGCAGCTCGGAGTTGATATCGGCCAACACCAGGTAGCCGCCACGCGCCGCGAGCTCCTCGGCCAGGGCTTTGCCAATACCGCCCGCGCCGCCCGTGATAATCGCGACCTTCCCCGCCAAGTCATTCGCCATACCTGGGTTCCCTTCGCCGTCGCACGATGGCCACAAAAGCGCTTACCGACAAGTGTCGCGCGCCCGTTGCGAAAAGAGCGCTATGCTGGTCCCTCGATGCCTCGCCCTTTTTTCGGCCCGACGACACCGATTCCATTTGCACATCGGGGAGGCGCCAAGCGCTGGCCCGAAAATACGGTGCTCGCGTTTCGAAACTCCGCCGAGCTCGGGTACCGGCACATTGAAACCGACCTCCATGAGACCTCGGACGGCCGCTTCGTCTGCTTCCACGACCCGACGCTCGAACGAACGACCAACGGCAGCGGAAACCTTCGGGACCACACACTTGCCGAGCTTCAACGCCTCGATGCCGGGTACCACTTCATCGAAAACGGAAGCTTCGCGTTCCGGCATGCGGGCCTCCGAATACCGACCCTCGAAGAGGCGCTCGAGGCTGATCCAACGCTCCACTACAATCTGGAGATCAAGCCCAATGACCCGTCCTTGGCCGGGCGGCTCTGGGAGTTCATCCAGCACCACGGCCTTCACGACCGGGTCCTCGTCGCGTCGGAGCACGACGAGGTGACCGCGGCATTTCGCAAGCATAGCCGTGGCCGAGTGGCCACTTCGGCTGGCCGCAAAGGAGCGCTTCACTTCTGGGCGCA
>CAMYJN010000534.1 GCA_947258625.1 uncultured Polyangiaceae bacterium
CGGGCTTCCACATCGACCCGACCCAGGGTGCGGACGCGACGCAGAAGATGCTCGGCTTCTTTCGGGACTGCCAAAGAGACCCCAGGGTTTGGGATGCGATCTCAAAGGGCGGGATCCAACGCGTCGATGAGCGCTACAACTGGGAGCTCTATGCCGCGACGCTCTTGAAGCTCTCTCGCATCTACGGCTTCTGGCGCTACATCTCCTCACTCGAGCGCGACGAGACGAGGCGTTACTTGGAGATGTTTTACGGCTTGCTACTGAGGCCGTTGTCGAAGAGGGTGCTCGAAAAGCACGGTCAGTAGGTCTGCGGGGGGGTGTCACTGGCGCTGCACCGTCACCGGCTGCCCGTCGATTCCGGACGCGCGCACAACCCCCGCGTCGGTCAGTAGCTCGACGTGCAGCTCGCGGGCAGGGTGCGGACGCTGGCCTTCTTGTTCAGCGATGCCGATCTCGACGACGCCATCTCTCAACACCGCACGGTACGTCGTCAGCAGGTAGTCTCCTTCCAGGTAACCGAACCCTTCGCCGGCATCCTCGTAGAGCCGCCCAACGGCCGCTCCCTTGGCGTCGAGAGAGACGATGAGGGTGAGCGGGCCGATGAAGGCTTCGTCGCTGGTCTGCCCGCCCGGCCCGACGGGCAGGATGGCGCCGTCACGGAGGCGCAAAACGGGATGGGCGGTGTCGGCCGCCGGGTCCTCTCCCGCTAGCGTGAAAGAACGCCAATGTCCCTTGGGCACCGCGAAGTCGTGCCTCCCGGATTCCAGGAGCTGAGGCTGAACCAGAACATCGCCTCCCAAGAGGAACGCATGGTCTTCATCGCGAAGCGAAAGGTCGGCGGCGTCTGCAAAGAAGACCGGACGCACGACCGGTAGCCCGGTCGTCGCCGCATCGTGGAAGAGGGTGTAGAGGTAGGGCAGCAACCGGTATCGACGAGCCAAGGCCAGCCGGGACTGCCGCTCGGTGCGCTCGCCGAACGACCAGGGCTCCTGGTCGCCCTGCAAGGCGTTGTGGGTCCGGAAGAACGGCAGGAGCGCGCCGACACCCATCCAATGGGCGAAGAGCTCGGGGGAAGGCGTCCCGGCGAATCCGCCCACGTCGGGCCCGGAGTACGGCTGCCCCGAGAGGCCGAGGTTCAAGGCCATCGGCACCGACCAATACAGGTGCTCCCAGGTGGAGCTGTTGTCACCGGTCCAGGTCGCTGCGTAGCGCTGCCCCCCGAGGTAGCTCGACCGCGTGAGAACGAACGGGCGCCGGTTCGGGCGGGCCTTGCGCATCGCGTCTTGTGTAGCTTTGGACATCAAGAGCCCGTAAACGTTGTGGTATTGCGCGTGGGTTCCCGGCGTGATGTCGTCGCCGCCGCGATGCCGAAGGCTCCCGGGCAGCTCGGCACCGAGGGGCAGAATCGGCGAAGGCTCGTTCAAATCGACCCAGACCCCGTCCATCCCCTGCTCGAGGAACTCGGCGGTGAGCCGCGTCCACCAGGCCCGCGTCTCAGGGCGGGTGTAGTCGGGAAAGGCGGCATCGCCGGGCCAGGTCCACTCGCGGTGCTCGTGTCCTTGAGCGTCGCTCAGGAAGTGACCTTCGGCGACGCCTTCGTCGTAGACCGAGTACCCGGCCTCGGCCTTGACCGCCGGGTCCAGAATCCAAACCGACTTGAAGCCGAGCTCATGCAGGAAGTCGTTGGTCGCCGTCGGATCGGGAAAGCCCGCCGGGTCGAAGGTGAAGACCTTGTACGCATCCATGTAGTGGATATCGACCCAGATGACGTCGCAGGGTAGCTTCCGCTTTCGAAACTCTTCGGCAAGCTCGCGCACGCGCGCGTCGGGATAGTACGAGAAGCGGCATTGGTGATAGCCGAGCGTCCATCGGGGCGGGAGCTCGATCCGGCCGGTCAGGTGAGAGAGGCGCTCCACCAGTCGTTGCGGCGAGCCGGACTCGATGACGAGGACAGGAAAGGGCTGTGCCGAGCTGAGCCGGATCCCATCGCGAAGATCGATCTCGAGCCGATAGGTCGTGTCGGCCAACACGCCGAACGCGCTGCCATCCGCGCGAACCGCCAGGACCCAGGGATGCGCATGGTAGAGACTCTTGGACTTCTCATCGTAGTGGGGTGCGGGCTTGCCATCTTTTTCGATGCGAAACGGCTGCTTCGCCCAGCACTCGGTGACGAACCCATTGCGGAGCATGGGGCCGGCGACTTCACCGGTGCCGTAAAGGCTGGTCTCGGGATCGGTGGGGATGGTGGCGATGAAGGTGCCGGTGTTGCATTCGAACGTTGGGGCGGTGCGCCAAGAGTCGGGGACGGGGCCGAGCGCGGGCAGCGGTTCGACGAGGGCGAAAGAGCGCGAGAGCGTGGACGGGTCGACGCCGGGCGGGATGAAGCGGGCAACGTCATTAGACAGAAGTCCCGGATCCTGATGCGTCGGCGCCGGCATGAGCCGTACGATAGCTCACCGACACTGGCACCGTCTCCAAGCCAGCAGGCGGCAGCGCAAGCCCGCAGGGCGAAGCCCGGCGCGAACGCGCCGGCAAGGCAGAGCAAAGCGAATGCCGCGGCTTCATACCGGGACGCGGAAAAAGGCGCGACGCGGGGTTACGTCGAACGGCTCGGCTTGCAAATCTGGTCGGTAGGACTTGAGGGCGGGGACCAGGCAAGCCTCGCCTCGGCGCGCGCGCCAATCTGGGTTGGTCGCTGTCTTGCAGATTGGCACTTGCGACGTCGACTCCACCCCCCATCGCGCCTTTTTCCGCGTCCCTCCACTCATATCCATCTACAAAAGCGGGCGGCACCGGAGCGCCCCTCATAAGACAGCAGGCGGCAGCGCAAGCCCGCAGGGCGA
>CAMYJN010000535.1 GCA_947258625.1 uncultured Polyangiaceae bacterium
TCCAGGTGCATAGAAGTGCGGAACCGAAACACCCCCAATAAGACAGCAGGCGGCAGCGCGAGCCGGAACGGCGAAGCCCGGCGCAGAGCGCCGGCAAGGCGGAGCGCAGCGACCGCCGCGCCAGGGAGGATTACGGGTGGGGGTGGGCGGGCGGTGTAACTAAACCTAACCAGCTTACCAACCCAACACCCCCGCCCCCCAACACCCGCGGCAGCGCGAGCCGTTCGACGCCGCCCCGTCCGTCGAACCCCCGTGTCGCGTTCCGCCGGCTCCCCGGCATGAGCTGACCTACGCGTGAGCGAGGGTCGTCGAGGCTTCTTGGAGCATCGCCAGGCGATACGCGATGTCGCCGCTGATCTGGCCTGGGGCGCTGGCCAGGGAGTTGACTCGTTCGAGCAGTCGGCCGAGGCGGCGTTCGAGATCTTCTCGGGTGAGCTCCAGCTTGGTTCGCATGGGAGCGAGCTTCTTGCGGCGTGGGTCGAGGTAGCTTTCGTGGCCTGTGGCCCGTTGCTCACGCTCGTGCCTGGTGAGCACGGTCGCGGAGTGGACCTCCAGCAGAGGTGAGTCACTCGATACGATCGCAGGGAACGGTGTCGGGCTATTGATGTCGACGACGCGGGTGAAATGCTGGGCCCAGCAGTGGTCTTCGCCACGGCTGGTGTCGCTGATGCCTACGATTTCGACCGCGGGGTCACCCAGGCAGCCGCAGAGCTCGCGAAGACGCTTGATTTTCGCCTCGCCGCTGTTGATGTGGTCGAGGGTGGAGTAGTGAACGTGGTCGACGCCGAGCGCATCGCCTGCGACTTCGACGGTTGGCCTCGGTGAAGCGCTGGTGAGCACCACCTCGATTTGCGGCCACTGAGCGTGAACCCAGGCCAGGTCCGTGCGGTCGATGACTTGGTCGGGCTCGTGCCGGCGCCAGATGCGCTGGGCGAGCTCTCGCAGCACGTCGTCCGACGCCGTCTGCAGATGTCGAAGCAGGGTGAGCTGAGGCACACGCTGTGCCGCGCGAATCGGGTCCGCGACGAAATGCTGAAACCCACGCCTCCGAAGCCAGTCGAGCCGAGAGGCCGCCTTACCCCAGAAGCCGTAATACATCCCTGGATAAGCCCAGATCTTGAGGCTTCTCGCGAGATAGCGCGCGGTGCTTTGCGGGTGATCCCAGTCGAAGATGAGCTTGCCACTCTCGAGCCGGCTTCCCATCCGCTCGAACTGCTCGCGCCCGTAGCCTTGGTAGGCGCAGAGCTCCCAGCCCAGCGCCTCACCCAGGTCGCGGCCGAGATGGATGGTTCGATCGAGGTCGAGAACGAGGTAGCGGGTGTGTGGGGTGAGAACCTGCGCGCAGAGCTCTCGAAACGTCGCCACCTCACCATGACGGACCAGTCGGTTGACCAATCGGTTTGGTGATTTCGTCGATGCGGACCTCGGTTCCACATTCATAATCTAAGCCGTCAATCACCATCCGTTTGTAAAACTTAGGTCACATCGACTAGATCTGTTCCAGACCTCAGACGTCTATCCATGTGTGACCGTCCGAAACACAAGCTGTTGCGCGCCGATGACGGGGGCTCCTTGTGAGCGACTTGTCGGACGAGGGGCTTCTGCGCGCGTACCGAGACGGCAATTCAGAAGCATTCGAGGTGCTTTTTCGGCGCTACCGCGGTCCGCTCTTCAACTTCCTGCTGCGACGGGTCGGCGATCGAGGCCGAGCCGAAGAACTCTACCAGGACAGCTGGACCAAGGTCATCGAGCGTTGTGGGGAATTCCGCGGCGACTCGAAATTCTCGACTTGGCTCTACACCATCGCTCGGAACGCCTGCATCGACCATCAGCGAAAGATGAAGTTCCGCGGGCACGCCTCGCTCGACGAAACCCAGCGGGGCGCGAACCATCCGATGGTCGAGCGGGTGGCCAACCCAGGGCTGGCGCCGGACGAGCTGGCATTGGGGCAGGCGCTGAGGGAACGGATTCGAATCGCGGTGGAGGAGCTGCCGGAGGAGCAGCGGGAGGTGTTCTTATTGCGTCAGCTGCAGGGGCTGGGCTTCAAGGAGGTTGCCGAGGTCGTCGGCGTGCCCGTGAACACGGTCAAGAGCCGAATGCGCTACGCGCTCGAGCGGCTGCAGCTGGGGTTGGATGATCTGCGCGAGCAGGCGGGCAAGGGAGCCGAAAAGGCATGAATTGCGAGGAGTGCAAAGAGCAGGTTTTCGAGCTTATCGAGCGCGAGGCGGTCGACCCCGAAGGCGTGCGCGCAATTCTCGCGGACTGCCCGGACTGTCGCGCCGAGTTCGAGGCGATGAAGGCGGTGCTCGCGCTCGCCGGGGAGTTGCCGGTCGAGGAGCCGCCTGCCGACATCGATGCGGCGATCCTGCGCCTGGCCGACCGGCGCCGTCCGTCGGCCGTGCCCGAACCGGCTTCCGGAGTGGTGGAAGAAGCGGTCCGGATCCCCTTCTACAAGAAAATGGCGCAGGTTCCGCCTTGGGCGATGGCCGCCGTTGCCCTCTTGGCAGTCGGCGTGGGTGTTTGGTCGATCCCGCGAACGGTGCAGTTCGAATCCGATGCAGATCAGCCGATGCTCGAGGCCAAAGAAACGGTTCCCATAGCGGAGGCCCCACGCGACGAGCGCTTGGCTCGGGAACCGGCATCGGAGGAGGCTGCGTTCGCGGCGATGGATGACAGCGCCGAAGCTGCACCGGTTGGGGGCACGGAATCGGCGAAGAGCGCCGGTCGGCCGGCGCGTCGTCGGGCACCGCGGGCGAAGAAACGGCGCGATGCAATCGCGAGGCAGGCGGCCCCCCAGGCTGAGGCGGAGAATCGAGCGATGGCGCCAGCAGCGGCGCC
>CAMYJN010000536.1 GCA_947258625.1 uncultured Polyangiaceae bacterium
CGATGACGGTAATCGGAATGTCCGCCCAGGAGGCCCCTGGCTCGAACTCTTTGCAAAGGCCCTCGACGTTTTGGATCGCGTCCGCGATCAGGTCGGCAATGCCTGGGTAGTGGCGCCCCGTTGGAAAGCAGCCGCACACATCGGTTCGTCCCCGCACCGCCGGAAGATGCACCGCATAGCCGCCTCGGCGCAAGTCGTATAAAGCATGGTGTGGCTTCGACCTATCGGACGCGCTTTGCGCCCTCGCCAACCGGCCAGATGCACCCGGGGCACGCGCGCACCGCTTTGGTGACCTGGCTCCAGGCGCGAAAGCAGGGCGGCAAAATCGTGATGCGGATCGAAGACATCGATCGCCCGAGGGTGGTCGCGGGTGCGGCGGATCAAATCTGCCGTGACCACGAGTGGCTCGGCCTGGACTGGGACGAGGGTCCGCATTTCCAGTCCGACCACGATGAATCTTATGAGCGGGCGCTCGCGGCGCTACAGGCCGCGGGCCTGGTTTACCCTTGCACCTGTTCGCGCAAAGAGATCGCACAGGTTGCCAGCGCGCCCCACGGGGATGAAGGGCTTCGCTACCCTGGGACCTGTCGGAACGGCGTCACGAACCGAGGTCGGGCGCCTGCGCTTCGGTTTCGTTTCGACGATCCGTCTCCGGGCTTCGAAGACGCCTTGTGCGGGTCGTTTCCCGAAGGCCAGTCAGGGGGCGACTTCGTCCTACGGCGCGCCGATGGGATCTGGGCCTATCAGCTCGCCGTCGTGGTCGACGATGCAGAGGCCGGGGTCAGCGAAGTGATCCGCGGGGAGGACTTGCTCTCGTCGACACCCCGCCAGATCGCGCTCTATCGAGCGCTCGGCCATCCGGTGCCCCGGTTTGCGCACGTCGGCTTGGTCGTCGACGCCGAGGGGAACCGTCTCGCATCCCGGCACAGCGCCGTCTCGATTTCATCGCTTCGAGAGGCGGGTCGCTCCGCTGAACAGGTCATCGGCCAGCTTGCTTGCTCGCTCGGGCTGACCGCGACAACGGCGCCGATTTCGGCCGAAGAGCTGATTTCGAGCTTCGCGCTCGAGAAGATCCCGCGTTCATCGTTCACCTGGAATGCCAAGGGTTGACAAGAATGGAATCTTCGACCCTGATTGGTAGGAATCACCAATCGAGGACCGGGCTGTGACATCGAGCGAAAGGCTGATGGAGATCGTCGAGCGCCTAACGGAGCTCGACCCGGTGCGGACCTATCCCCACCGCGGCGCCACGCTGATCGCCGGGGTGGTAGGGGCCCATTCGTTTCTGCTGGAGCGCCCCGACGCAGACCCCGTGAGCAGCGAGGACACCCTGACCAGCACGGACCCGACGCTTTCCTTGCCGCTACGGCAAGGTCGAGCGCTCGTCGGCACACTCCATCTAGAAATCGTGGGCGACGCGCCCGATGGAAATCAGCTCGAGCTCCTGAAATGGGCTTCCCGCCTCTTTGCGCGAGGGATCGACTACGCGGAACGGCTGACGGGTGAAGGCAGTCGAAGGCCGGGAGAGGCAGTCGAGCAAACCTTGCGGCGCGCTCCGCTCACGCCGCGCGAGCGCGACGTCGTTTCGCTTCTGGTCGGCGGTGCGAGCACCCGCGAGATCGCCGCGGAGACCGGGTTGACCGTGTCGACCGTCAACACCTACCTCAAACGCATCTTCTCCAAGCTCGGTGTGCATTCGAGGGTCGAGCTGATTGCCCGCATGGCCGGGACGGCTACCATTCCCCCGCGACCCAACTACGACGCGCCGCACCCCGATTGATGAGCAGAGAAGACGACCTCACACATTTGGATCGCGACGGTCAGGCCCGCATGGTCGATGTTGGCGAGAAGAATGAGAGTGTTCGCGAGGCGCGTGCTCGGGCGACGCTTCGCATGAAGCCGGAAACCCGGCGCGTGCTCCTGTCGGGCAATGTGCCGAAGGGTGACGCGCTTGCGACAGCGCGTATCGCGGGGATCCAGGCAGCGAAACGAACCTCCCAGCTGATTCCACTTTGTCATCCGATCGCGATCACGGGTTGCCAGGTCGCATTCGAGCCAGCCGGCGATGAGGAACGCTTCGTGATCGAGGCGTCGGTCCGCTGTGCCGATCGCACCGGCGTCGAGATGGAAGCCCTCACCGCCGTGACGGTCGCGGCGCTCACGCTTTACGACATGCTCAAGGCGATCGATCGCGGCATGGCGATCGAAGAAGTCGTCCTGTTGGAGAAGCACGGCGGGCGAAGCGGCCATTACCAGCGCGAAAGCTAGTCTCGCCGAACGATCCGACGAACGGCGTACCAATCATCTCGCGTCAGCTCGCGGGTGACGACGAGAACGGCGAGCGCGCTGAGAAATCCAGCGCCGAGCGCCAGGAGAGCCATCAGGGCAGAATCGTGGGAGACGGCTGCCGCAGCCGCGTACCCCGCGACCGACGCGAGCGCGGCTCGAGCCCAGGTGAAAACCGGAACGAAAACGCCGAAAGAACGACGGATCACCCAGGCCGACAAGAGAAGGGCGACCACCATGCCAATCGCGGTCCCCGTGGCCGCTGCCTGCAGCGTCTGATCGCCTAGGCCCGCCTGCATCAGCAGAACACGGTTTGCAACCACCACCACGAGCAGCGAAACGCCTGCGATCATCGCGGCTAGGGATGGCTTTCCCGCTCCACTGATCGCCGTAGCTGATACGGCGAAGAGGGCGAACGCCACCACGCCGAAGACCAGAATCGAGAGCGCCGGCGCACCTGCTAGATACTCCGCAGGATACGCTAGCCGCATCACGCCCTCGGCCGCGCCCGACGTCGGCGCGGCCACGAGCAGGAGCAGCAACAG
>CAMYJN010000537.1 GCA_947258625.1 uncultured Polyangiaceae bacterium
ATGCGCACTATGGACAGCAATTCTAGAATCGGACTCGCACCGGAGGTGCGGGCGAGTTAGCCCTTAGGCGAGCTCCCCCCCCTTGGTGGGAGTCCGGATCAACGAGGGCCGGCGCCTAGGATGGCGCTGGCCCCATCTAATTCTGGACCGTGATCCGCTTTCCAGGCGTGCAGCTGACCGGGCCTCAGAACGTCCCCGCCTCGTCGTACTCGAGGACTCTCTTGTGGAAGAACCGCACGAGCACATAGAACAAGAGCCCGATGGGCCCGACCATCAAGGTCGCGATCAGGCAGGGGATGACGAGCAGGTGAGGAACCCCCCGCCGCTGGGCATCGCGGGTCTCCCAGGCGCCTACGAACAAGTCGAAGATCAGATAGTGAATCCAGCCCGCCACCGCGATCTGCGGCGCTGAGAAGCCCACCATCACGCCGTAGAGTGACCCGAGATCCGTGCCTTCCGGCGCTGTCCCGTAACCGAAGAGCATGTAGGCGTAGATGGGCGTCAGAAGCAGGAGCAGCACCGGACCGTGCGCCAATCGGCTGGTCCAGGACCAGCGCGGCGCGAAAATCAGAAGCAACCAGAATGGAATCACCGAGTAGGTTGCGAATTTGAACAGGGTTTCGAGCGACATGGCGGCTTCCTTCCAGGAGGCGCAAGGCTTGCGCCAATCGTCTCTCTCCGTCAATTGACTGAGAGTCAGTTGACCCTTTGTATTCCAGCTCCAAACCCAACCCAGCCGGACGATGAGATAATGCCGAAACCCAGCTCCGCACTGCTTGCCTTGACCCTCCTCTGTCCGCTGGCGCTCGCCGCGTGTGGGTCTGACTCAAACAGCGGCACCACGCTCAAGGATTGCAGCTACGCGAGCACGTACGAGGCCATCCAAGCGACCATCTTCGAGGCCAAGGGCTGCACCGCGAGCAGCTGTCACGGCGACGCCATGCTCGGTGGGCTCGACCTTCGCGCGAGCGCGTCCTTTGATGCCTTGGTTCGCCAGCCAAGCACCATCGATCCATCGATCGATCGGGTCTTCCCGGGAGACCAGGGGCTCAGCCTGCTCTACCTCAAGCTCGAGGCAGGCACCGAAGGCACCGACCTCGGCGGGCTCGGCCAGGCGATGCCCATCGATTCGGAGCCGCTCAGCGCCGACGAGCTCGCGGCGATGCGGCTTTGGATGCGGGCGGGCGCCCCATCGGATTCGATCGTCGGCGGAACGCTCGAGCTGCTCGGCTGCGCAGGCAGCTTCGAGCCCGATCCCAACAAGATCAATCCGCTCCCGGCTCCCCCGCCAGAGGAAGGCGTGCAGTTCTATGCAGGGGGCTGGGGCATCCAAGGCGAAGCTGAAGACGAGGTTTGCTTCGCCTCCTATTACGACTTCACCGACACGGTGCCGCCCGAATACCAAGTCGACTGCGACGAGTTCGGCGAGGGCCGAAAGTGCTTTGCCTTCCGTCGCAACGAGCTCGCTCAGGACGGACAGTCCCACCACAGCATCATCAGCGTCTATACGCCCGAGTCCGACCCGAACGGTGGTGACTGGGGCCCTTGGGCCTGCCTCGGCGGCGACCAGGCCGGTGAAGCCTGCGACCCGACGGTGGCCGATGCCTGCGGCGCGCGCAGCCAGTGTACAACTCCGGCGATCACCTCGGTTGCCTGCGTCGGATACCGACACGCGCCGCAGGACTTTGGGTTGGGCGGTGGCCTCGTCGGTTCGGGCGGAGACAAGGTGATTCAGCTTGGGGGGGCCCAGGAGTCGACGTCGATCGACGTGCCTCCGCCCGGGGTCTACTCGGTCTTGCCGCTCAGAGGCTTCGTCTCCTGGAACAGTCACGGCTTCAACCTCACCAAGAAGGCCTCGTCGATCGAACAATGGTTGAATCTGACCTTCGCGCCGGAGTCCGAGCGTGTGTTCATTCGCGAGCAGATCTTCGAAGCCGACAACATCTTTGCGATGAGCACGGTGACGCCGTTCGAGAAGCGAGAGATTTGCATGACCTGGACGCTCCCTCGGCATGCGCAGCTCATCTCGTTGAGCTCGCACATGCACAAGCGAGGCGAGCTTTTCCGGATCTGGTTGCCCCCGAACGAACCCTGCGAAGGCACCGGCGGTTGCGCTCCGCCGGCGACCGCCGCGGACTATGAGAGCCGGCTCTACGATGACCCGCTCTACACGTACTACGACCCGCCGAACGATTACTCCTCGGCAGCCGAGGCGGACCGCACGCTCAAGGCTTGCGCGGTCTACGACAACGGCGCTGACAATCCGCTCGAGGTCAAGCGGGAGTCGACCAAGCCGAACACACCGACCTGCTCTTTCTTTCTCGCGAACTGCGGTTGTACGGCGCCGGAGCGCGTCTGCCTCGGCGGCGACAACCAGAGCACCGCCTGCAACGGTGACGACTCGGTTTGCGGTGGGGGAGGCGTCTGCGATGCGTGCCCGCTCTACGGCGGTGTGACCACCGACGATGAGATGTTCATCCCACTCGGCTCGTACTTCGTCGCCGAGCCATCACCCTAAAGGCCCAATCACCTCGACCCGATGAACGAGGTTTGGAAGAATTGGCAGTGCCTAGGCGGAGACCTCGCGGGCACGTCGTGCACGCCGGGAAGCGACCAGTGCGGGCCCCGTGGCCAATGCGCGACCGAGCCGCTGACCACGATCGCATGCATCAACTATCGCAATGCGCCTCAGGACTTGGGTCAGATAGCAGGCTTCTTAGGCCGGTCGGCGGTTCGGCAGAACTTGGCAACGGCTCAGGAATCGAGCTTCCGGGAGGCCTTCCCGCCCAACGTATTCGCGAGGGTCCCCGTCAAAGGCTTCGTCGTCTGG
>CAMYJN010000538.1 GCA_947258625.1 uncultured Polyangiaceae bacterium
CGCACCGCCTTCACTCTTCGCTTGGCTACCTCAGCCCCAACCAATTCGAACAGAGGTATTTCTTGAACCAGGCTCAAGCCGCGTAATCAACCTGTCCACTTTTTCCAGGGAAGGTCACTGACACTGGCGCTGACACTGGCGCTGACGCTGGCACTGGCACTGGCACTGGCGCTGACACTGACGCTGACGCTGATGCTGACGCTGGCACTGGCGCATTCGGACTTTGCGATCGCTTTGTCCTTGGTTTGGGTTTGGGCTCGCACGCGGGGTGAGAGCCCAAACTCAAACCAAGGAGTCGCTGATGAAAGAAGAGAATGTTTACGACAGGGCGCGAAAGGTCGTGCGAGAGCTTGTTCCGCTTCTGCACACAATTCGTGAGCACGATAAATCGCTGGCCGATCAACTCAAGAGGGCTGCGCAGAGCGTGGTCCTCAATATCGCGGAGGCGCGGGGGAATGACGCTGGGAACGCGCGAGCTCGATTTTCAACCGCCTGCGGCTCGGCCAAGGAAGTCCGAGCGGCACTGAACGTCGCAAGCGACTGGGGCTACATCGAAGCCCACAGGGCAACACACCTCGACGAGAAACTCGACGAGGTGTGCGCCATTACTTGGTGCCTGGGCCGCAAGCTCTAGCGGCCCGAAAGCCTCCACGACATCGCACAGATTTCGTCGAGCGCGATGTCCACCTTTGTGACCTTCGAGCTTGGAACGTAGCCGTAAGCGACGGCGAGCTGAAGTCCGGCGCGCACCTCTTTGGCTGAGCCGCACGCCGATGCGAATCGCGCTCTCGCCGTCCCCGCATCATTTCCATCGGCTTCGGCGATGTTAAGAACGACGCTGTTCATGGCGCGATGCACTTGGTCAAACAATGACCGATCCCGCTTCCGAATCATCGGAAGCACCTGTCGCAGCCCTCCCGCCGCCTGAAGCGCCCGTTGCTGAATGATGAGTCCCATGAGTGATCTCCTTTTTGGCTGTGAGTGGGGTCCCCGAAAGGGCGCCAGCCCGGCCCCACTCACAGCCAAAAAGGAGATCACGGTGACCAAGTCACGTCACACGCACACTGCCGCTGTCACTGTCACCGACACTGTCACTGCCACTGTCACCGACACTGTCACTGCCACTGCCACTGCCACTGCCACTGCCACTGCCACTGCCGCTGTCACGGCCCCTGACACCGCCACCGAGGCCCCCGCGTTTGACAGCGCCCTCCTCTCCCCCGAACCTGTCGACAAGGCCCATAGAATCGCCGGGGGGTGCAGCATCCGCTTCGAAGAAGAACAGCGCATTAGCATGTGGTGGGTTTGGCTTGCCGTCCTAGTCCCGGCGGCGATCGTGGGAAACATCTTCGTGCAGCAGATCCTATGCGGCCGGCCGCACGGCGAGCATCCAGGCCCCGATTGGCTTCTTTGGCTGCTCACAGCGTTCTTGTGCGTTTGCGTGCCTGCTCTTCTGTTGATTTTGCGGCTCACGGTCGTCGTCGACGACGACGGAGTCCATATCCGTTTTTACCCATTCGTCCGCCGCACCATTCGGTTGGGCGAAATCCGGAGTTTCCGCGCCCGCCGCTATCGCCCCATCCGCGAGTTCGGCGGCTGGGGCATTCGCAGCGGCCTCGGGAACAAGTCGGCATACAACGCGAAGGGTGACCTCGGCGTGGAGCTGTATCTGCGCGATATGCACTCGATCATGATCGGCAGCCAACGCCATACAGAGCTGGCTGAGGCTCTTCGTAGACACGGGGTCACCGAGGAACCGTCTCCGTGGGCCGATCGCTAGCGCTCGGGGATCGCCTCTTGAACCTTTTCCCAGGTATTCGTCGTCCCAATGACATCGACGACCATCACCGCCTCTGCCGCCGCAATATTGTCTTGCTTCGGCGTGCTGATGTCGAGCCAGCCGGCGATGCGTCGTGCGATCGCAAGCCGGGTGGCGAGCTCGCTCCGGGCTCGGGCCAGGCTCCCGAACCGTGTCCAGCGCATCGACCAAATGTCGTCTGCGATCCAATCGCCGAAGACTTTGTTGGGTGGGACCGCATCGACAACGCGCTCACCGGCTCGCTCGAACGAATCGGCCCAGGGACGCCCGTGCTCGCTGCGTTCGCGACGGTCCACCAAGAAGGCGATCGCGTCGCCGAACCATCGCGCGGCATGGGCCGCTCGCGCGGGGCCCTGAAAGCCGAGCATCTCGTCGGCGACCTCCAACCAGCTCATCCCCTGAAGCGTTGGGAACGGCTGGGCATCGAGCACAGTCATCAGGCTCGATCCTTCGAGCAGGGCCCCGATCAACCCCACTTCCCGCGCAGCGTATTCAGCAAACGAAAGCGACTCGCCCCGAGACCAAAAGACCTCGTCTAAGACCAGGTGTTCGGGCTTCAGCTCTCCATTCGAATCGACCACGCAGGGCCTCGCCTCCTCCGCACGAACCGGCGGGAGTTGCCCCAAGGTGCGGCAGGTGCAGCGGTGCTGGGTCGAGATCCGTCCGCCCAACGGGGTTGCTGTCAACGCGTAGGGAAACTGGATACACGGCGTCGGCTTCAACTGAGGGCGCCGCGTCCTCCCCTTCGTGCCGATCGACCGCGTCCTCGGAGATCATCTCGAGCATTTGGCAATCTTCGTCGCTCAGGGCACCGACGGCATGGATGTCACTGCAGCACAGGCCGTCTCCCACGCAGTCGAACCGCGCGCCGGTACGCACGAGTAGGGGTTCGCGTTTTGCATGGACGGTCACGCGCTTTCCAAACGCGGCTTGGAAGACAAATAGAGCAGCTCCATTCCCGGCACGACCATGAGGTCGCTCCCGGGGTTGATCTCCTCCGTGCCCG
>CAMYJN010000539.1 GCA_947258625.1 uncultured Polyangiaceae bacterium
GTTCATCTGGGGCACCGGGCGCTCATCGACGCGGCCAAGCGGACCGCAGACGCCGAGGGCTGGCAGACCCTGGCCATGTGCTTCGAACCGCATCCGACCGCAGTCCTCGTCCCCGAACGGGCGCCCGTGCTGCTGACCGGAATGAACCGCCGCGTCGAGCTCCTGAAGGGGGCCGGATGTGACGATGTCGTGGTACTGCCGTTCGACAGCGAGTTCTCGAAAATGACGCCGGATCGCTTCGTCGAGCGAGTGCTGCTGGACGCGTGCCGAGCCAAGGGTGTCGTCGTGGGCCCCGATTTCCATTTCGGGCACAAGCGCTCCGGCAACATCAGCACCTTGCAAAGCTGGGGGGCGCGCGAAGGGTTCACGGTGGAGCTGGTACAGCCGGTGATGTACGGGGGCCAGGCCGTGTCCTCGACGCGGCTTCGCCGAATCCTCGGAGAAGATGGGAACGTCGAGGATGCTGCGCTGATGATGACGCGGGTACACGAAGCCACCGGGCTGGTCACCCGCGGCGACCAGCGCGGCCGTGAGTTGGGTTTTCCGACGGCGAATCTGGCGGTGGAGCCGCTACAACTTCCGAAGGACGGGGTCTACGCCGTGGTCGCCCGAATCCTCGACGAGCCTGGTGCCGCGCTGCTCCACGGCGTCGCGAACCTGGGCAACCGGCCGACCTTCGAAGCCGGGCATTCGATCGAGGTGCACCTGCTCGGGTTCGAGGGCGATCTTTATGGAAAGCGCATGCGCGTGGGCTTCGTGGCTCGCATCCGAGGCGAAGCCAAGTTTGACGGGCTCGACGCACTCCGCCACCAGATCGATCGGGACTGCGATCAGGCCAAGAACGCGCTACAACAGATCAACCCGGAGCTGGTTCGATGGATCTGACCCGACTTTACAACTTGACGACGCCGGAGCTTCGCGAGGAAGCCGAGCGCCTGGGCGTGGACGATACATACGCGATGAGCCGGGGGCAGCTGATTCACGCGATTCGCAACCGGGACGGCGGACAGGAATCCGAAGGTTTCTTGGGCAAGGTGCTGGGTTTTGCCAAGTGGGCGATCCAGGCCGCACAGGAGGAGCCCCGCAAAGAGGCCGTGTCCTGGCCCGCACGGCGCGAGACCGAGGCCCGGGGCGCCGCTTCGGAAGCGCCCGAGCAGGGCGAGGCGAAGCGGTTTGGGCGGCCGGCAGACGCGCCCCTGCCGTCGGTGGACCGGGGATCAGAGCCGGCGTCAGTGTCAGCGTCAGCGCCAGTGTCAGTGTCAGCGGCAGTGTCAGCGTCAGCGCCAGTGCCAGTGCCAGTGCCGGCGCCAGTGTCAGCGCCCGCGCCGACGGGCGCGACCGACCCCGAGGTCGAGTCCATGACTCCGCCGAAGGGCTCGGAGCCTGAGCCTGAGGCCGCCTCTGGGCCGCCGAGTCGTCCGCCGGTTGGTGTTTTTTCGAAAACCGCCGGCATGTTCGACGAACCTTTTCCCACTCTGACCATGGCCCGCATCCTTGCGGATCAAGGACACTTCAAGCGCTCGCTCGCGATCTACGCAACGCTGCTGCGCGAAGAGCCGGGGAACCGAGAGCTGAGCGCCGAAGCCGACGGGATACGCGCGCAGTCACGAGCGCGCCGACCCCAGGTTCACTGACGCACGCAATTTTGCTTCACGCGATATCTTTCGCATCATGAAGCGGTGACGACGATTCAAAAGCGAGAACACAATCGCTACCCGGTCAGTATTTCTTGCGAGCTGATTGTTTCGAGTCAGCGGCTTCATGCGGAGATGAAGAACCTCAGCGGCGGGGGTGCTGCGATCGTGTTTGAGCGTTCCCTCACCGCGGGCGAGGTCCTGACGGTCAGCTTCTTCCTGACGGAGGACGGCATCGAGGACCCGGAACGTTCGCCGTTTGAATGCGCCGCGTCGGTTCGCTGGAGCAAGCCGGTCGGTGCGCGGGGCTTCGAGGCCGGCTTGCAGTTCCTGTCACCCTCGTCCGACCAGCGCGAGCTCCTCAAGGATTTCTTGAAACAAGCCGGATAGGCAACGTGGCCATGACGGGAGCCGCTTCGCGACGAAGCGGCGGCACCAGGGCGCGCACCGCAAGAGTGCAGACGGCGCCTACACAGAGGGCGCTCCACTGGGGAAAAAGTGAGCCCAGGTCTACGACGAATCCGAGCAACGCGAGCCCGATCCCCAAACCTGAACATGCGGCAGCGATTCTAGGACTCATCTGTACCGCGCGCGCCGCGATCACCAGCCCGGCAGTCTTCCCGGCGAGCGCGGCGATTCCGGCCACAGAGCCGCCCCCCAGGGGCCAACCTCCGAGGAACAGAGCGGCGCCCAAGACCGCTGCAGCCGCTGAGTAGAGTGATGCAGAGAAGTTGGGTCGCGCGCCCACGGCTCCAAGGGCGTGGAGATAGGCGCCGAATGCAAAGAATGAAGCGGGGGACTGAAACAGATACCAGCGAAGAACCGATGGACTCTGAGCGGCCGTGATGAGCGAGATGCTCGCGGTCCGAGCGAGCAACATCACGGTCAAGGTGGCGATGACGGCGAACGCGAAGCTGGACGCTCCGGCTCGATGCCGGGTGGCCAAGGTGAAGAGCGCTGCAAACGTGCCCAAGCCCAAGATCCACATCGTCGTCCACTGGAGGGCCGAAACGAGGAGCAGGAGCGCGGCAAAAACCAGAACGAGACTCGAACCCATGAGCCACGAGGGAAGCGAAGCCTTTGAAGGCCTGGCACGCAGGCAGAGCGTTGCTGGGGAAAGCCAGCCGAGCAACAGTCCGAGCAGCACGAAGAGGCCAACGGCAACTGGATCGGCGGAACGCTCCGTGG
>CAMYJN010000540.1 GCA_947258625.1 uncultured Polyangiaceae bacterium
CGCAATCGTGGCGGGCGTTTGGGGCTACTACTCGCTCCGGAACGCACCGCTCGACGCGATTCCAGATCTCTCGGACACGCAGGTCATCATCTTCACGGAGTGGCAGGGCCGAAGCCCCGACCTGGTCGAAGATCAGATCACCTACCCGATTTCGACCTTTCTGCTGGCAGCACCCAAGGTCAAGTTCGTGCGAGGCCAATCTTTCTTCGGACTCTCGTTCGTTTCTGTGATCTTCGAAGACGGAACCGATATGTACTGGGCGCGAAGCCGAGTCTTGGAATACCTCAACTCCGCGCTCGCCGATCTACCGGACGGCGTGCGCCCCACCCTAGGCCCGGATGCGACCGGCGTGGGCTGGGTATTTCAGTACGCCTTGGTGGACAGGAGCGGTAAGCACGACCTGCAAGAGCTGCGCTCGTTCCAGGACTGGAATCTGCGGTACGCGCTCGAGAGCGTCCCCGGGGTCGCGGAAGTGGCGTCCGTCGGCGGCTTCGTCAAGGAATACCAGGTGCAGGTCGACCCCGTGAAGCTTCGTGCCTACGGCGTGGGCATCGCGGATGTCGTGCGGGCGGTACGCGAGTCGAACGAAGATGTCGGAGGGCGCACGATCGAGATCGCGGGTCATGAACAGATGATCCGGGGGCGCGGGTACATCCATAGCGAAGACGATCTGCGAAAGATCCCGGTCAAGCTCGGCGACGCCGGCACGCCGGTCTTGCTCGATCAAGTAGCCGTGGTCAGCATCGGCCCTTCGATGCGTCGCGGAATCGCCGAGCTCGATGGCGAGGGCGAGGTAGTCGGTGGCATCGTCATCATGCGCTACGGCGAGAACGCGCTGTCGGTGATCGACGCGGTGAAGCAGAAGATCGAAGATGTGAGGGCCGGCCTTCCCGATGGCGCCGAGCTGGTCATCACTTACGACCGATCCGACCTCATCAAGAGAGCGATCGGCACGCTTCGAAGCACGTTGATCGAAGAAATGATCGTGGTCAGCGTGATCATCTTCTTGTTTCTGCTTCACGCGCGAAGCGCGCTCGTTCCCATCATCACGCTACCGCTCGCCGTGATTCTCTCCTTCATCCCGATGTACTATCAAAACCTGACCGCGAATATCATGTCGCTGGGCGGAATCGCCGTCGCGATCGGCGCCATGGTCGATGCATCGATTATCATCATCGAGAACATCCACAAGAAGTTGGAGGTTTGGGATGCCGAGGGCCAGCCGGGGTCGAGGCGGCAAACGATCGTGGCGGCGATGCAGGAAGTCGGCCCGTCGATCTTCTTTTCGCTTCTGGTGATCACGGTCTCGTTCTTACCGGTGTTCACGCTGGAAAGCGCCGAGGGGCGTCTGTTCAAACCGCTGGCCTTCACGAAGACCTATTCGATGGGGTTTGCCGCGATCCTTTCCGTCACGCTGATCCCGGCGCTGGCTGTACTCATGATCCGGGGAAAAATTCGCCGTGAAGAAGAGAACCCCCTCAACCGTTGGCTGATCGCGTCGTATGCGCCGGTCGTTCGCTTCGTCGTGGCCCACCGGCGGGCTGTGATCGTCTTTGCGCTGGTCGCCATGGGACTCACGGTTCCTGCCTTCTTCAAGCTGCAAAGCGAGTTCATGCCTCCGTTGAACGAGGGCACGATTCTCTACATGCCAACGGCTCCTCCAGGAATGTCCGTGACAGAGGCCTCGAACGTGCTCCAGGCCATGGACCGGCAGCTCAAGTCTTTCCCCGAGGTGGTCTCGGTGTTCGGCAAAGCTGGGCGAGCGGAAACCGCGACCGATCCCGCGCCGATCGGCATGTTGGAAACGACCATCGTGCTCAAGCCGCGCGACGAATGGCGAGCCGGCCTCACTTGGAAGGACTTGGTCCAGGAGATGGATGAAACCCTGCGCTACCCGGGCATGCCCAACATCTTTTGGATGCCGGTGCAAACACGCACCGAAATGCTCGCGACCGGCATTCGGAGCCCCTTGGGGATCCAAGTGTTTGGGAATGACCTCGACACGATCGAACACACAGCGGTGCAGATCGAGCAGGCAGTGTCCAAAATTCCCGGGACGCGGAGCGCGTTTGCGGAGCGATCCGCAGGTGGGTTCTTCATCGATTTCGAAGTCGATCGCGAAAAGGCCGCGCGCTACGGCCTTCGCGTGGCCGACGTCAACGAGGTGATCATGACGGCCGTCGGCGGCATGGCCGTCTCGGAAACGGTAGAAGGACGGGAACGCTACCCCATCACCGTTCGCTATGCGCGCGAGTTCCGTGATGACCCATCGCTGCTCGAAGAGATTCTCATCAGCACGAAGACAGGCGCGCAGGTGCCGATCGGCCAAGTCGTGGACCTGAAGTTCGTGACAGGACCTCCGATGGTTCGAAGTGAAGACGGCAAGCTCGTGGGCTTCGTCTTCGTGGACACCGACCGACCGATCGCCCAGTACGTCGAGGACGCAAAGCGTGTCATCGCCGACGAGGTCACACTTCCTGCGGGTGTCTGGTTGGGCTGGGCCGGCCAGTTCAAGTACCTCGAACGCGCCAAGGAAAAGCTCAAGCTGGTCGTGCCGGTGACGCTGTTCTTGGTGATGATGCTTCTCTATTGGAACACAAAGTCATGGGCGGAGACGGCGATCGTCATGCTCGCCGTGCCCTTTTCGCTCATTGGAGCGGTCTGGCTGCTGTTCTTGCTCGACTACAACTTGAGCGTTGCGGTCTGGGTGGGAATGATCGCCCTGGCCGGCCTCGATGCGGAAACCGGCGTGGTCATGTTGCTGTACCTGACCCTCGCCCACAAAAAGTGGGAAGAGGACGGGAAGCTTCGAAGCC
>CAMYJN010000541.1 GCA_947258625.1 uncultured Polyangiaceae bacterium
ACGAATGCAGCGCCAAACGCCACGATGAGCGCGAGCATGAGCTGGCTTCGAAGCCCCAAGCCGAACGAACGCCCCATGCGTACAGTCTACAGCCTCAATCTCTTGACCCGCCACGCAGCCCAGTGCATGGGGGAATCATGACACGGGGCGCCCGCCTAGGGGTGATCGTAGGCTCGATCCTCGTCCTTTCGTTGTTTGCCGCTTCTTCGAGCGCGCAACGCACGGGGGACGGGCTCTATGGCCGCTGGGATCGTGGGCTGACGCTCGCGCTCGGCGCGGGCCCTGGGGCCACCTGGCTCGACCGGAAGGCGGACCCCAACGTCGTCGGCGAGGCACGCTTCCTCGTGGCCGATGTCGCCGGGCTGGTGCTTTCGGGACGCTGGGGCCCCGACTCCGGCCAGCACTTGTTTGTTGGCGTAGACCTCCGTCCGCTCTTTCCAGCGCTTTTCTTTCTCTACAAGCAAACCTGGAACGAGTTCGTGGATCTGATGCTCCAATCGATCTTTTTCGAGATCGGGCCCGCCTTTGCGCTCGACGGCGAACGAACAACCGGGCTCGGCATTGGCTTCGGGTTTGGCCTGCCGCTCTACCGGCCACTCAAGACGCTCCGCGGCGTTTGGCTTCGAATCGCCGCTCGTCATGTGAACAGCGACCCATCTTTTCGAAACACGCAGCCGACGAGCGATCGCAGCCAATGGACGCTCTACACGACGTTTGTCGTGCGCCTAGGCTTCAAGTCGAACCTGAGCCGCTGGGAACCGGACCGCTACCGTCACCGCTAGCTTGGCCGCAGGACGGAACCCCGCTACAACAGCGAGGTGAGACGCACCAAGATCGTCTGCACGCTCGGGCCCGCCAGCGACACGAAGGCAAAGATCGGCGAGCTCGTTCGAGCGGGGATGAGCTGCGCACGGCTGAATTTCTCACACGGTGACCACGAGTCGCATGCCAAAATGGCGAAGCTGATCCGCGAAGCCGCGGCCGAGGCGCGCCGACCGATGGCGATCCTCGCTGATATGCAAGGTCCGAAGATGCGCGTTGGCAAGTTTGCGGAGGGCTCGATCGAGCTCGCGCAAGGCGATCGCTTCGCGCTGACGACGAATGAGATCGAGGGGACCCAAGATATCGTCTCGGTCACGCACGAGTCATTGGGTGCCGACCTGAAGACCGGCGATGCAATCGCGCTCGATGATGGGTTCATTCGTCTCCGGGTCGACCGAGTGGAGAGCGACACGGTGTACACGATCGTCGAGGACGGCGGCACCCTTTCCAACCACAAGGGGCTCAACCTGCCTGGCGTTTCGATCAGAGGTCCGGCTCTGACCCCGAAGGATCGCGAAGATTTGGCCTTTGCGGTTTCCGTCCTAAAGGCGGACTACGTGGCTCTTTCGTTCGTTCGAGCCGCCGACGATGTGCGAGAAGCCAAAGCCCTAGCCGGCGACGTGCCGGTCATCGCGAAGATCGAGCGACCCGAAGCGGTCGAGGCCCTTTCCGACATCGTCGACGCGGCCGACGGCATCATGATCGCCCGGGGAGATCTCGGGGTGGAGCTCGGCGCGGAAAAGGTGCCGATGATTCAGAAGCGGATCATCCGGGAAACCAACGCACACGGCAAAATCGTGATCACCGCCACACAGATGCTGGACTCGATGATTCGAAACCCACGACCGACGCGGGCAGAGGCGGCGGATGTCGCCAACGCGGTCATGGACGGGACGGATGCGGTCATGCTCAGCGGCGAGACCGCAGCGGGCCGCTACCCTTTGCAGGCACTGCAGATGATGGATGCGATCATTCGCGAGGTCGAGTCGGACTACGTCGACGATCTCGCGCGAGAGTTTCGCGACCTCAAGAACGTGGACGAAGAAGACTGGTCATTTGCAAACGCCGCGGCGCGCGCCGCAGCCGTGTTGACCACACATCTGCCACTCAAAGCGGTCGTAGTGTTCACCCAAGATGGTCGATCGGCGGGCCTGCTCGCGGAGCATCGCCCGCGCGCGCCGATTTTGGCAATCACCAGTGACGTCCGCGTCGCGCGGCGGCTCGCTCTCGAATGGGGAGTGATTCCGCGGATCGAAGTGCCCCCGGAGTCGCTCGATGAGACGCTTCGAATCGCCTCTTCTTTGCTCGTGCGAGAGAAACTTTGCCAACGCGGGGACGCGTTCGCGATGGTGGTTGGCTGGCCCCCTTCGGGACGTACCAATACCTTGAAGCTCCATCGTCTCTAGCCCCGTGCTCCCGCATGGACTAGATCGCGCCCATGGAAGAACTGCCGCAACAGATCGGCCGCTACCGAATCGACCGGCTCCTCGGCGCAGGTTCGATGGGGACCGTCTATCTAGCGCACGATGCAGATCTCGACCGGCCCGTCGCGGTGAAAACGCTACGCGATCTCGCGCTCGATCCCGAGACGCGCGAGGTTTTCCTCAGCCGGTTTCAAAACGAGGCCCGCGCCGCAGCTCGCCTTCATCATCCCAATATCGTTCAGATATTCGATGTGGGAGACGACCCGAAGGTCGGACCCTACCTGGTATTCGAGTATGTTCCTGGGCACACCCTGAAGCAGGCGCTCAAAAAGCGCGGTCCGCTGTCCCGCGACGAGCTGCTGGACCTCGCCCAACAGGTCGCCGATGCCTTGGCGACGGCCCACATCGCCGGTGTGATCCACCGGGACCTCAAACCCGAGAATCTGCTGATTACTAGCAATGGCCAGGTGAAGCTCGCGGATTTCGGGATCGCGCGAATCCCGAACGCGGACCTGACCAAGGAAGGTCAGTTCCTGGGGACGCCGTGCTACGCCGCACCCGA
>CAMYJN010000542.1 GCA_947258625.1 uncultured Polyangiaceae bacterium
GCGAGTACTGGTTTCAGAGGGCGATGATCGATCAATTCCACGAAGAGGCGCAGCGCACCGGAGCGAAGATCGTGCACGCCGCTGGGATCGACAGCGTCCCCTCAGACTTGGGCACCCAGTTCGCCATCGAGCAACTGGAACGGCGGGGCAAAAGGGCTGCTCACGTGAAAGCGCTCTTCACGGACTACGCCGGTTCGTTCAGTGGAGGCTCGAAGAAAACGCTCGATGCACTCGCACAGCTTCCGACATCGGGAGGTTACGATGCGGCGTTCTGCAGCGATCCGTACGTCCTCGCTCCTCGAGCCGAGGGAAAGCTCGAGCGCGAGACCGTCACAGGTTGGGACCGGCAGCGGTTTGATCGCGACTTCAGAGCACTCGGCGGCCCCTTCTTCATGGCGCCGATCAACGCGCGCATCGTGCGACGCTCGCTGGCACTGAGTGGGCGTCTACCCTGCTCCTACGCAGAAGGCATATCCGTGGGCGCTGGATTGAAGGCAGGCTGGCTGTGGATGAGCCGCGGTTTCGGGTACTTCGTTGGGGCCCCGATTCCGCTCTCGCCGAAGCCAGGTCAGGGCCCACCCGAATGGTTGCAGCGTGCCGGCAAGTTCCGCGTCGTGCTGAAGGCGACGTCCGCCACCGGTGAACACGCAGCGATGGTCGATGTGCAAGGGCGTGGCGATCCAGGCTACCTCGCGACCTCGAAGATACTGGGCGAGGTCGGACTCTGCCTCGCGCTCGGTCACGAAAAGGCTCCTCCCAGTGGAGGGGTGCTCACTCCCGCGCTCGCGCTCGGCTCAGTTCTGCGCGAGCGCCTCGCAGCTGCGGAGGGAGGCGAGTTCATGCAGTTTAGGGTGCTCGCCGAGACGTAGCACTAGCTCGCGTTGGCGGCGTCTCCACCGCGGCCGGCTTGGTTCCGCGGTTGGCCGGGTTGCCAAGGTGCGTCGAGCAAGAAGGCGAGTACCGAAGCCACGCACATGCCGAGGTTGGCGCGCCAAGGCGGCGAGGCTGGGGTTTGTTGAAACACGCTCAGGGTGGCGAGGAGCGTCGGCACATAGAACAACAGCGACGCGGTAGGAGCCGCCCATCGTGCCCAGCGCTCGCCGCGGCGAATCGGAAACGCAACGAGGAGCAGTATCAGCGTCCCGAGCGCCAGCCAGCCGCCACCGGCGACTTCCATGAGAGCCTTGATAAGCGCCTGCGTCGCAGTGTCGAGCTCCGCCCACTCCTTGCCCAACGCAACCGCGTGATACGGCATGAAGGTGGGTCGGAAGAGGTAGATCGCGCCGAGTGCGAGGCTCGGGAGCGCGATGCCGGCGTAGATCCAGGCAGCCACCCTGTGGCGAAGCGAACCAGCCGGTCGCGAAGCATTCATTCGTTCGGCCTCAGGAGGAGCTTGCCGCCGGTCATTTGGCTGACGTACTCCTCTACAGCTCTCGGCGCGTCTTCAAGAGGGTACTCCGCCCGAATGTCGCTTTTCAGATCGGTGGAAAGCAGCTTCTGAGCACGGCGCCACATCAGCATGGTCTGCACCAGGTTCTTACTGGTGATGAAGGGGCCGAGCCAGAACCCGTCCACGGACTTGTTCTCGAAGATCAGCTGACCGGGCGTTGCCTGGGCAGGCTCGAAGGAAAGAGCGCCAAATACCGTGACCTTGCTATGAGATGGCAGCGCACGAAGCAGCCGCGCGGTCAGCTCCCCGGCGACGGCATCGAGGGCCAAGTGAACATCGTACTGATGACAGGCGTCGCGGAGTGCCTCGTCAAAGCCGGAATCGCTGCTGTTGAGGACGATGGAGGCTCCTTGCTGCCGTAGTAGCTCGACCTGCGCGTCCCGGCGCACGACGTTGATCACTTCAATCCCTTCACCGGACGCTAGACGATTCACCATGCGTCCCAGGGAGCTCGCAGCAGGCGAGAGCACGATAGCTTTGTGACCGCCCTTCTTCGCGATTTCGATGAACGCGCTCGCCGTGAGGGGATTGATCACGGAGGTAGCCCCTTGCTCGAGGCTCACCGACTCGCGCAGAGGAAGCGCCCCGCCCTTCGTCGACACGACCATGTATTGCGCCCAGGCACCGTCGCGCCTGCCATCCCAAAGGCATGCCACACGCCTACCTTGGAAGTACCTCCCCATCGCTCCGGGGCCTACCGCAACTACCGTGCCCGAGCCTTCCCCGCCTGGGACGAAGGGCGGGTCGGGCCTGAAACCATATCGGCCGTGCAAGACCGCCAAGTCCGAGGGATTGATGGGTGAAGCGGCCACCTTCACGAGCACCTCGTCTCTCCCCGGGCTCGGGACTGGGCGCCGTTCGACGCGAAGGCCTCCTGGACCCTCGTATGAGTGCAAAACGACTGCGATCATCTCGTCTGGAATGCGTTCGTTCACCACACGAACTTCTTGTAGACCCGCGGGTCTACCGCCGCGGCACCAAGCATACCGCCCGCAAGTGCCCCAGCGATCCCGGGGGTCATGACGTCCTGGCCCGTCAAGAACAGGCCTGGGACGGGCGTACTGGCGGCGAGCGCGTCCGACAACATTCGGCGCGGCGTCGTTTCGACGCCGTAGAACCCGCCCTTCTCGTGGCGGGTGAATGCCGCTGTTGCGAGGGGGGTGCCAAGCTCACGATAGACGACGAGCGGCGCCAGCGCCGGGAACTTCTCCGTGAAGAACGCCATCAACCTGGCCTCGACGCCCTGTTTGAAAGCTGCCCATTCGGAGGCGCGCTCCTCGGGCTCCCTGTCGGCGAACTCGGCCACCGACGACCAATCGGCCCAAACCATCGCCTGGCCAGTGTGTCTGTTCGACG
>CAMYJN010000543.1 GCA_947258625.1 uncultured Polyangiaceae bacterium
CCAGATCTCCGCCCTCAAGGAAGGCATGTTGGGGCCCTTCATGGACGAGATTCGGAGCGTGGTCGAGGCCACCGACGGCGCCGCCGTCAAGGTCATCCTCGAAACCTGTCTGCTCAGCGACGAGGAGAAGCGGAGAGGCGCCCAGTGGTCCCGCGACGCGGGGGCGGCATTCGTCAAGACTTCGACGGGATTCGGAGCGGGAGGCGCCACCGAGGCCGACGTGAGGCTGCTCCGCGAAGCGGTCGGACCCAATTTTGGCGTAAAGGCGTCGGGCGGAATTCGCGACGCCGAAACCGCCGACAGGATGATCGCGGCGGGCGCGAACCGGCTCGGAACGAGCGCGGGCGTCGCGATCGTGACAGAATCCAACAACGGAGACAGGGGATACTGAAATGGCAGTTCAGGCGGTCACAGACGCAACTTTTGAAGCCGAGGTTCTTCGGTCGGAGCTTCCCGTGCTCGTGGATCTCTATGCGGATTGGTGTCAGCCGTGCAAGCAGCTCGGACCGATCGTCGCGCAGGTCGCCGACGAGCTCGCCGGAAAGATCAAGGTCGTCAATGTCGACGTCGACAGCAATCCCATGGTCGCGCAGACCTTCCGCGCGCAGTCGATCCCGATGCTGCTCGTCATCGCCCAGGGAAGGGTTGCGCAGCAACACGTGGGTGTGCTCGACAAGGCCGGACTGCTCCGTCTGCTCGAGCCGGTGATGCCTCGGTCGGCAGCCGAGGTTCGTTCCGAAGAGCTGGCGGCGTGGATCGCGCAGGGGAAGGCGGTGCCCGTGGATATTCGCGATGCGGCCTCCTATGGGCGCTACCGAATCCCCTCGGCGATACACATTCCAGCGAACGAGCTGGCCGGCCGCGTCGAAGAGCTGCAGCCTTTCGACGGACGTGTTCGGGTGCTTTACGGCCGCAGCGAAGAAGCCAAGGAGTGGGGAGAAAAGCTGCAGGCCGATGGCGTGCAGGTCGGCTTCCTCTCCGGCGGCTTTCTGCATTGGGAAGCCGACGGCCTCGAGGTCGAGCGCGGTTGAAGCGTTCGCTCCGAGTGATCGATGAGAAGGCGAATTCACCGGTTTGGACGCCACGTCTGCTGCGCGTCGGAGATCGACTGGTGTCGATCCTCGACACCGAAGATGGGACGCCGAGCCGCCGCTTCGCGGAAATGCTCGCCGATGGCGGGGCGACGCTGCTCGAGCAGAACGGCGATGCGAACCCCGATCTTCGCATCGTGATTCGCGGTGCACCGGTCTCCGCCGAAGCACGCCGTCGTGCGGAGGTGCTGGAGGAAGCCGCAGATCTGATCCTCGGCGCCGCGCGACCAGCATTTGCAAGGTTTTTCGCATCGGCTTGCGCCCCTTGGGTGACCGACTAGGTTGCCGCCGGACCTTTGAGCCCAAAGGTGGAGAGATGACGGAAGTGCCAGAATACGTCCCAGGCCTCGCCGGCGTTCCGGCGGCCCGCAGCAGCATCTGTTTGATCGATGGCTCGGTCGGGAAGCTCCAGTACCGAGGCTATCCGATCGAGGTTCTCGCAGAGCGCTGTTCGTACGAAGAAGTCGCCTATTTGCTGGTTTTCGGGCGCTTGCCGACCGCGACCCAGCTCGACGAGTTCCGGACTCAGATGATCGCCGAGCGCGGCCTCAAGTTCCGCATCATCGATCTGCTGAAGACGCTGCCGGAAAGCGGCGAACCCATGGATGCCTTGACCGCGGCCGTTGCGGCAATGGGAATGTTCTACAAGGGCGACCACATTTCGGACCCCGAATTCCTTCGCCTCAGCGTGATACGCCTGCTCGCCAAGGTCCCGACCATCGTCGCCGCTTGGGATCGGATTCGAAAGGGAGATGACCCGATCAAGCCGAGCACCGAGCTCGGTCACGCGGCCAACTTCCTCTACATGCTCGAAGGCAAAGTCCCGACGAGCCTCGCCGTGAAGGTCTTCGACGTGGCTCTGATTCTTCACGCCGAGCATTCGATGAACGCCTCGACGTTCACGGCTCGGGTGACCGGCTCGACGCTCACCGACCCCTATGCGGTCGTCGCGTCGGCGATCGGGAGCCTGGCCGGCCCGCTGCACGGCGGCGCCAACGAGCAGGTGCTCTCCACCCTGGACGGCATCGACGATCGTTCCGCCAACGGCGTGCGCCGCTGGGCCGAAGATCGACTCGCGCGCAAGGAGAAGGTCATGGGCTTCGGTCACCGCGTTTACAAAGTCAAAGACCCGCGCGCCACAATTCTTCAAGAGCTTGCGACCCAGCTTTTTGCCAAGTTCGGAAGCACGCCCGAGTACGACGTGGCCGTCGAGCTCGAAGCCCAGATGGCCGATTTGGTCGGAGGCAAAGGAATCTACCCCAACGTCGACTTCTACAGCGGTATGGTCTACCAGAAGCTTGGAATCCCGGCGGATCTGTTCACGCCCATCTTTGCGATCTCGCGCGTGGCCGGCTGGCTTGCGCACCTGCTGGAACAGCTCGAAGGCAATCGCATCTTTCGTCCTACCCAGATTTGGGTCGGTGAAGCCGATCGCGTGTTCATGCCGATGAATGAGCGAGGTTAGGGCTTGCAGTTCGGCAGCCTGCCGTCGACGAGCTCCACATTCATCCGAATCCGCTTCTTGGCCTTCGGGCTCATGTAGACCTTGCAGTCCGCGCCGACGATGACCGCTTCGGCGGGGTAGGCGATTCGCCTGAGCATCTTGAGCGCCTTCTCCGGACCCAGCACGAACGCTGCCGTACTCAGGGCGTCGGCATAGATGCCCTCCGACGTCATGATCGTCACGGACAGAGACTT
>CAMYJN010000544.1 GCA_947258625.1 uncultured Polyangiaceae bacterium
ATGGCCAACGTCGTGACCGGCCTCGAGACGAAGTTCAGCGATCGGGTCGTCGAACGCCGCAACCGGAAACGCACGCTCACGGTCGTGACCGACCCAACCAACGATTCGGCACCCAAGCTCTGGGGCCGGCTCGCGCCGAAGATCGAGGCCCTGCCGTTTCCCCCTGGCTACCACGTCGAGTGGGGCGGCGAATACGAGAGCAGCACCGATGCACAGGCTGCGCTCTTTGCGCCCATCCCGATGTTTCTAGGGATCATGGTCCTGATCGTGGTCGGCTTGTTCAACGCGATTCGCCAGCCTCTGGTCATTTGGCTCACGGTCCCGTTGGCGCTGATCGGCGTTACTGCGGGCCTTCTGCTTTTGGAGCAGCCCTTTGGTTTCATGGCCTTGCTGGGGTTCCTCAGCTTGTCGGGGATGCTGATCAAGAACGCCATCGTGCTCGTCGACGAAATGGACCTGCAGGTTCGTCAAGGGAAGCCGACCTATGACGCCGTTCTCGACAGCGGCGTGAGCCGTTTGCGCCCGGTCGCGATGGCCGCAGCGACGACGGTGCTCGGCATGATTCCGCTATTTACCGACGCGTTTTACGTCGCCATGGCGGTCACCATCGTCGGCGGCCTGCTGGTGGCGACGGTGCTCACCATGATTGTCGTGCCCACGTTCTACGCGATCTTCTTCAAGGCCAAGAAGGACGACGACAGGAATACCTCCCCGGCTCCGGCAGACGGTGGCGGGGTGACGACTGCGCCTCCAGCAGCCGCCTAGCCGTCTCGCCTGCCTGCGATGTGCAGGCCGACGAGGCGGGCGATCATGACGGCCAGGTAGAGCTGGCCGAACACGCCTTCGAGGACCGTCAGCGGCCGCGCGAGATCGGACACCGGGACGATGTCACCGAAGCCCATCGTCGTGATGCAGACGAGGCTCAAGTACATCATCGAGCCGGTGAGCTCCTGTCGGTTCAGAGCGGGGCCGTCGGCGAGGCCCGAGAACGACCCCGGTCTTTGTATCTCGATGAGCTCGAAGACCAAGGTGAACGCGACGGCGACGAGGAGGTAAGCCACCATTGCGCCGAGAATCGTGTCCACGGTGACGTCGCGGCGTTTGAACAGGTGGCCAATGATGATCGCGTCGGCGTAGATCAGCCACAACACCGTGATGGACAGCGCGCCGACGTCGAGTTGCGGAGCGCCGGACAAATGCTCTCCCCAGCGAATGCTTAGCGTCGCGACCGTCAGCACCAGGAACGGCCAGCGATGTTTGCCCGGGCCCACCGAATACACGCCAGCGATGAGAATCCCGTCGAAGATGAGCTCGATCAGGTACGCAGACGCGCTCCCCGTAATTACCGGGCTCAAGACGATCAGCGCTAACGAGAAGACGAGCAGGGCCGCGTTGCGTGGGACTTGTCTGAAGAAGGTCAGCATGATGCAGGCGCCAAGGCTACAGCGAGAAACGCAGCCCCGCTAGCGACACAGCCTGTGAAAGCTCCAATGCTGCCCGTGTTCGCGATGGACCGTGGAGGTCTCACTCCGAAACATCGCGCGGACTTCGGGGAGGGCGATGAGCGGGGCCCCCTGCGCGCGTTCGTCGAGCGACGGCTCGAGGTAGACCGACAGCAGCAGCTCCTTGACGGCCACGGGACGTTCGTAGAGCGCACGCGCGGTCGAAGGGCCCGCCTCGATCGACACGCACTCGCACCCCCGAGAGACCTGCAGGTGCCGGATCGCACGCCGGATGTCGGGCGCTTCGTCCGCGACGACGGGGCAGGGCGCCGCCGCCAGCTTGCGAGCTGCGGCCTCGTCGTTCGTGAAGATCAGCGGCCTTGCCCATCCATGAAAAACGGGGTGGTCGAAGTCGAGCTCGCCTTGGCCCGTCAGGATGAGCAACCAAGGTGGGTCGAAGAGCCCCCAGCGGCGTTCCCGCCAATTCAGCAAGGCGTCGCCCCAGCGCGGGTCGGCGCGCAGGTCAAAGCTCAACCTGGGCTCATCGCGAAGGATCTTCCCCGTGATGACAATCGCGTCGGCGCGCGCGCGAGAGATGTGCAGGGCGAGAAAATCCAAGTCGCTCTTCGGACTGTGCTCGTTGATGAGGATCGAGGTGAGAGGCGCGCCTTCGACGGCACGCCAGGCCGCATAGCTTTGCGAAACCGCTGGCCTCGTGTCGAATGAGCTGCCGAACAGAGCCCGGGCAGCGCGGTCGACGCTGGTAGCATCGGTCAGCTCGACCAGTGGGGCAGCCATTTGCTCATGGAACTGCGAACTGGCCGGCCAAGTCAACCGGCATTCCGCCCAAAACTCGCCCCACCGATCGGCGCCTGTTAATGTCGCCGCATGTGGCGTTGGCTCCTATTCGTGCTGACCGTGGCGGTGGGCTGCGCGGGCCGGCAGAGCCCGGATGGCTCCGAAGAAGTCGTTGTGAGCCCGATTCCAGTCCCGCAGCCGGTCTACCCGCGCGAGGAGCTGAGCACCGATTTGCAGGAGCTCTGGAACCGGGTCGAAGAAGCGGTGGCGGTCCGTCCGCCCGAACCGCCCGACGGCGCCACCGAAGAAGTCATTCAAAGCTGGGCCGAGGGCGCGTTTCGCGATTGGATTCTACGCCGCCAAGCCGCCACCGACCGCGCGCTTTCGGCCACCAAAGCGCTTCGCACCCACCCACTCTTCGAGCGCGGCATCGGTACCGCGCTCTTCGGTTACATGTATGAAGACATGGCCGGAAGCATTCGCGGCGCACCCGTCCCCGAGAACATCGCCGAAGATGAAGAGCTGCTCGAGATCTACACCAGC
>CAMYJN010000545.1 GCA_947258625.1 uncultured Polyangiaceae bacterium
GGTCGCCGATGGCATCATTCCGGCTGCCGACCCGGGTCTCATGCCCGAAGGGGCCTTCAGCATCTCGATCGTGCGCGGTGGCGATTCCGGGGACCCCGCCTGGCTAACCTCGGACGCGCCGGTCGCTTGGACGGATGTCGAGGCGGCGCTCCTCGCGAGCAACATCCGGGTCGCAAGCGTCGTGACCTTGAACGCGATGAGCATGACCTTCGAGGGCGCCCCAGACGCGGAGGCCATCGCAGTCGCAACCAACGCGCTGGCGAGATTCGACATTCCCTGGGTCACCACGCTCTCGTCATCGGACGGCGAGGGTCTCGATGGGGCGATCATCAATGCCATCGACCTCGCTCAGTCGGCCTACAAGATCTCGATGGTGGACGTCGACAACGACGCGACCACAGGGGACGAGACGGAGTTCATTGCGAACATTCGGCACGAGAGCTGCGCCGAGGCGCAACCACTTGGCTGCTCGTCCGGCTCGCTCGGCGAGTGCTTGAGCTGCGACCTTGGCGCCGCCCTTCAGTACGAGGTCATCTTCGCGAACAGAACGGTGTCGCCGACTGCCGCCTCTCAGGTCTTCGACTTCGAGATTGTCGTCTGGGCCGATGACGTCGTCGAGGTCGAGCGGATTCCGGTTCGCGTGATGGTGCCCGACGCGGCAGCCCATGTCTTCGACGACACCCCTGCTTCGGCCTTTTATCGTAACGTGTACGACAGTACTCTGCGTTGCGTCGAGCTGGAGGCTCCCAAGTGGGGCGCCCTCACCTGGGAGGGCACCACGCCGTCTGATTCGAGCATCGACTTCCAGATCCGGACTGCGCCCACCCTCGAAGACTTGCCCACCGCGATCCCCGTCATCTTTCCCGTCACCGGTGCTGCCTCCACGGGCACGTTCGACATCCGAGAAGAGCTCATCGCAGCCGGTCAGACGGTCGGATTGCCCTACATCCAGATCACGGCGGTTCTCGATCCGTCGATCAGCCCGCCGGCGACGCCGACACTGGATGGCTGGACCTTCGAGTTCGTCTGCGAAGCTGCGCAATGATCTGAGCCCTGCTAGCATCGGGCCGGCGTGGCTGAAGCAGGGCGATCCCCGGGCCTTGCCGCCTGGATCTGGGTTCCGATCGCCGCTCTCGCGGTGTTCGAGCTCGTGGCGCATCCGATCATCGGCGCGTCCACTCCGAGCGACGAGTCTTGGAATGCGGCCGCCGCCTTCGTTCGCGAGCGGTACCAGCCCTCGGGCGCCAGCCTGGGTAGACCCCATCGTTCGCAACCAGCTAGGGGATCTTATTTCGTTGCGAATGGCGGCTCCGCCGGACACCGCTGGGATCGACCGCGTCTGGGAGCTGAGCATCCGGGACGCACGCGGTCGCGATGAGCCCGCTCTGCTCGAGCAGGAGTTTGACGGCGTGCGCCTCAGAATGTGGTCGCTGCCGGGCGACGAGCTCATCTACGACTTCGTGCAAGAGATTTCGAGGGCGAAGGTCGAGCTCGTCGGCGTGGATCATTCCAAAGCCTGTTCCTGGGTGGCCGCGCGCCAAGCGCCCGGCGGCCTCGAGCGCGGGCCGATGACGCCGCGCGAGCGCTTCGTCTGCGATCCGCGCCGTCCATGGCTCTGGGTGGGTGCGACCGTCCTCGCCGACCTCGCGCTCCAGCCGAGGCGTTGCATCTGGCAGCACCCGGCCGGCCCCGATCCCGTCCGCGTGACCTTCACCGACGTACCTTTGGGCGACCATCTTTTGATCCATGGAGGCATCGACTACCAGGCGGAACGTCGACGGGTCCACGCTCCGGTCACGCTGCGCGTCTGGATCAACGATCAAATGGCGGCTGAGCTGGTTCACGAGGACGGCGACGGCTGGTCGGGCCTCGAGATCGACACCTCCGAGCTCCCCCGCGAGCCCGCCATCGTCCGCTTCGAAACCACCGCCGACGATCCCAGCTCCCGCCTGTTCTGCTGGTCCGCATCGAGCGTGAGAAGTCGGCTTCCCGGCGGAGGCCGCGATGAATGACGCCAGGGCCCTGAACGGTCGCGATCATCTGATCGGGGCAGCCTTGTGCATTGGCTACCTGCTGCTTTTGACTGGAACGGCATCCGACTTGGCGATGTCCCGCGACGAGAGCTTCTACGTTCATGCCGCGAAAAACGCGGCCAGCTGGATCAGCCAGATCTTCGCCGACCCCGCATCGGCATTCAATCGAGAAAGCATCGACAGGGCGTGGCGGTACAACTGGGAGCATCCGGCCTGGATGAAGCTGAGCTTTGCTTGGAGTTGGTTGGCACAGAAGCACCTAGGCCTGTTTCCGAGCGAGTCGCTCGCGTTTCGCCTTCCGGGCATGCTCACCGCTGCGCTCCTGCTTTGGCTGATCTATGCCTGGGGCGCTTCGGTCATGCGCCGTGAGGGCGCGCTCTTCGCGGCCCTGGCGTTCGCCTCGATGCCGAGGGTCTTCTATCACAGCCATCTCGCCTGCTTCGACATTCCCATCGCGTTTTTCGTCACGCTCACCGCCTACGCGTATTGGCGTTCCCTGGCCGACCGGCGTTGGGTTCCCTGGCTGGGTCTGTCCTTCGGCCTCGCGCTTGCCACCAAGCACAACAGTTGGATCCTACCCGGGATCTTCCTCATTCATTTTCTCTGGGTGCGTCGCGACCAAGCTCGTTCGGGGCGAAGCGAGCGAGCATCGATCGCTTGGCTGCCGTCGATGTTGCTCCTCGGTCCGCTGGTGCTGATCGGAACCTGGCCGTGGCTTTGGCACGAGACTGGCCGCCGCTTGCT
>CAMYJN010000546.1 GCA_947258625.1 uncultured Polyangiaceae bacterium
GTGTACTCCAACACCGGCGGCCAGGCGTGCACCTCCGGATTCATCGGCCAGGTTTCGGACATGGCGCAGTTCGGGAAAGCCATTCAGGGCAAGCAGGAGCCTCGCAAAGAGATCGGCCTCATCGGCATGGCGCACCGCACCACGTACGTGTTGCAGAGCACCATTTCGCACCCCAGTCACATGATCGAAGGCTTCATCCAGGGGTTGAAGGCACGGCGGCCCGCGCTCTTCAACATCTACAGCACCTGTCAGCCGGAGCACGGCATCGGCGACGACATGAGCGCGGCTCAGTCGAAGCTAGCGGTCGAATCGCGCGCGTATCCCCTCTTCCGGTACAACCCCGAAGCGGGCAAGACACCCGACGAGTGTTTCGATCTGGAGGGTAATCCGCAGATCGACCAAGACTGGCCGAGCTACACGATCCGGTACCAAGAAGAGGGTGTTGACAAGGAGATGGAGCTGCCGCTGACCTTCGCGGACTTCGCCATCACCGAGGCACGGTTCCGCAAGCAGTTCCGGGTGGCGCCGCGGGACACCTGGAACGAGAACATGATGCCCCTGGCCGAGTTCTTGGAACTGGACGAGGACGACCGCGAAGGCGTCTTCCCTTACGTCTGGATGGTGGACAAGAAAGAACAGCTCATGCGGCTGCTGGTTGCTCAGCCGATCGTGGAGTCCTGCGAAGACCGGCGCGATTTCTGGACGATGCTGCGTTCGCTGGCCGGCGAGGATCGGCCGTCGACGGATTCCCTCGTCGAAGACGTGCGCCAGGACGTGGTGGGCAAGATCATGTCCGGGCTGATGCAAATCGCCGCCGGGTCCGGTGAGGGACTGGCCGCGCTCGCGTCGGGCGGCGCGCCAATGGCGCCGTCGACGGCTGGTGCCGTGCCCGGAGCAGCGCCCGCACCGGCGGCGGCCGGCGGCGATTACCTCGCGCCTTGGATCGACACGGCCGAATGCACGGCCTGCGACGAGTGCACCCAGCTCAACTCCAAGATCTTCGAATACAACGCGGACAAAAAAGCCGTGATCAAGAACGCCGAGGCAGGTCCGTACAAGGATCTGGTGAAGGCCGCGGAGCGATGCACCGCCCGGGTCATCCACCCCGGCTTGCCCAGAAACCGAAACGAAAAGGGCATCGAGAAGTGGATCAAGCGCGGCGAGAAGTACAACTGAGGCACGAGCTGGCATGCGACCGATGAGACTTCTGGGGCTCAAGACGTTCCGGCACGGAGTGCACCCGCCGGAGTCGAAGGACGAGACGAGCGGCCTGCCGATTCGTCAGTTTCCGTTCGCGCCGCTGCTGATCATTCCACTGGTCCAGCACATGGGGGCACCCTCGATACCTGTGGTCGATGAGGGGGAGGAAGTTCAGCGGGGGCAGCGAATCGCGCGCCCCGACGGCTTCATGTCGGTCTCGATGCACGCACCTGCTTCGGGTCTGGTGCGCCGGATCGCGCTCGCGCCGAGCATCAGCGGCCGGATGGTGCCGGCGGTGTACCTCGAGCCGTTTCCGGGGTCCACGCAGGAGATCGAGGACGGGACCCCTTGTCCACTCGATGCCACGCCCGACGAGATCATCGCGGCGATTCAAGATGCAGGCGTGGTCGGCCTCGGGGGCGCGGCGTTCCCGACCCACGTCAAGCTCAAGATCCCCGAGGGCAAGTTCGTCGACACCCTGATCATCAATGGTGTGGAGTGCGAGCCGTTTCTAACCACGGACCACAGGGTGATGCTGGAAGAGAGCCGCGACATCTTCACGGGGATTCGCTACCTGCTCAAAGTCACCGGCGCAGAACGAGTGATCATCGCCGTCGAGGCCAACAAATCGGACGCCGCGGAGCATCTGCGCGAGACTTTTCCGAGCGATCTGAACGGGTCGGTGGAGGTGCTGCAGGTGAAGTACCCTCAGGGGGCGGAGAAGATGTTGTTCTCGGCGCTGCTCGGCCGGGAGGTGCCCTCGCGGGGGCTGCCGTTGGATATCCACGCGCTCTGCTGCAACGTCGCCACCGCCGCACAGATGGGCCAGCTGTTGCCTCGAGGCCGAGGCATCCAGGAACGGGTCATCACGGTGACGGGGCCCGCGGTGAAGCGGAAGGGAAACTACCGCATCCCCATCGGCACGCCTCTGCGCTTCCTGCTCGAGCACGTTGGCGTCGCGGACGACGTGAACCGCGTCTTTCTCGGTGGTCCGATGATGGGCGCGGCAGCCCCAAGCCTGGAGATCTCGATCACGAAAGGTACGTCGGGCGTCACCGCCTTCACGGACACGGCCGCGGAGCGAACCCACAGCCCGGTCTATCCCTGCATCCGATGCGGCTACTGCGTCGATGCCTGCCCGATCTTTCTCGATCCCTCTACGCTTGGTAGGTTGGCTGCAAACGAGCAGTTCTCGACCATGGCGGACGAACACCATCTCATGGACTGCTTCGAGTGTGGCTCCTGCTCCTTCGTCTGTCCCTCGCACATCCCACTGGTGCAACGGTTCCGCGCGTCCAAGGCAGCGGTGCGGAAATCCAAAGCGGGGGCGGCCTGATGGCGAACGGCAGCAAGACGCTCGAGATTCGCACCTCGCCGCACATCCTCAGCGGCAACAGCGTCGACACCATCATGTTCAACGTCGTGCTGGCCCTGCTGCCGGTCGCTGGGTTCGCCGTGTTTGCGTTTGGGCTCGCGGGCCTGCTCACGCTCTCGGTAGCCGTCGTCTCTTGCGTCCTCACCGAGCACCTGATCTGCCGTGCGGCGGGCAAACCCTCCACGATT
>CAMYJN010000547.1 GCA_947258625.1 uncultured Polyangiaceae bacterium
GGTTCTCGGACACGCGCAGGCCAGCGCGCAGCGCAGTATCTTGGCGCTGGCCGCTTATGCCAAAGCGGTGAAGCTCGAACCCAAGCTCGCCAAAGACAAGCTCATGCGCACTAACCTCGCGCTCATCTTGGACAAGAAAGCGCCAGGAATCGTCGATGACGCGATCGAGCTCCTGGGTGTGCTCGCCTCGGTGGGGGACGACGGAACGGCTGCCGACCAGCTGATCGACCTGGCCTCCTCTTCCAAGGACGCGCGGCGGCGCCACAAGGCCATGGCCGTCGCAGACGAAATAGGCCTCGGCGACCAGGTCGACCGCTTCGGTTCGTATATGCTCGATCTCGAGCAAGGCCAAGATTGCGCAGCGCGGAAGGAAGCCGTGGCAAAGCTACGCACGCTTGGCGACAAGAAGGCCATCCCTGCGCTGCGCAGTGCGAGGAAGCGCATTCGCACCGAGGGCGGCATCATCAAGCGCAAGGTCAACACCAACGCTTGCCTTCGCACCGACGCGGCCGAGGCCATTCGGTACCTCAAGAACCTCTAGGTTTGCGCCTGACGCCTGCGCGTCGCATTCATCATCCGTGATGAGGATGGTGACTCTAAGCCCAGCCCACGGCGCGCTCTGGCTTTGCTTGTGTCTTTCGATGCTCGGTTTGGTGGGGTGCAGCCGTTCATCGGCGGGTTGCTCTCCTGGTGCCGCAGGGGCGGGAGGCGCAGCCGGCGCGGGGGGTGCAGCAATCGACTCGACGCCAATCGAGCTCACTCCGACGACCCCGCTGATCTTGGACCAAGGGCAAGAGGTGCTCTTCGTCGGCGGCTTCATGTCGGAGCTCTACGAGCAGTTGAGCGTCAACCTCGAAAACGAGATCAACGAGGCACTCCAAGACGCTGCGCGCGCGCTCAATGTACACATCGACTTGCCGTTCGCGCGGGATATAGACATTCCCATCGGCGATTCGATTGCCAATGCGCTTCCGCGGGTCGACCTCCCTATCAAGCCGGGGGGCTTCGTCTCCTTCTACAGGCAGATGCGATACTTCGATGCGGAGGGAATCGCCTACCAGAACTTGTCCGCAGTCTCGGAGGCGTTCGATACGTCTGCGGGCGTCGAGCACAACGCTGCTGCTCTTCTGAGTTTTCTTCGAAGCACGAACAAGCAAGTCATCATCGTTTCGCACAGCAAGGGCAGCCTCGACACCCTCGATGCGCTGCTCGGTGCACCGGGGTTGGTCGGGACGAGAGTCATTGGCTGGGTCGCAATTCAAGCGCCATTCCATGGTTCGCCGGTGGCTGACTCGACGTTTGGTCCCCTCAACGGCTTTCTGCTCGAAGCGCTCGGCGGGAACGGCCAGTCGGTCGAGGATTTGAAGACCAAAGTGCGCGAGCCCTACATGGAAGCGAACAAGGCTCGAATCGAGGCGCTGACGGTGCGAATCCCGGTCATCTCAGCGTATTCGACCTACGAAGCCAGTGGTGGCGTGACCGGGTTCGCCCGCACGTTTGCGAGCAGCATTTTCAACGCGGGCCTGGTCTCGGAGATCAGTGCGATTGTCGTCCGCAACTACCGGGAGACACCACGGGACATCTCGCGCGTCGTTGCTGCATCGACGAGTGAGGCGATTCGGCTGGTGCGCCAACGGGTGGCCGGCGCGCTCAACGAGGCGATGGCGACCATTGGGCTGGTGGACTTCACCAACCTCTACATGAACGACGTCTTGGAGTTGCCCAACGACGGACTCGTGCCGCAGCAGAGCACGGAGCTGCCGGGCGCAATTTTGGCGGAGCTCGCGACCGGCGATCACGCAAGCCCGGTGATGGATGTGGACCCGTACAAGAACCACTGGTCGGTGGCCGAACGCAACGCGGTCACGGTAGAGCTGATCCGCGAGGTGTGGAGGCTCACCAAAACGGCACCCCAGTAGCATTCCAGGTCCGATATATGAGCTGGCCCACGAGGACGGGGCGGCAGGTCTGACCGCGTTGCGGTCTGGGTCAGCTTGGTTTTGTGCTAGCGTTCCGCCGCTTCGATGCGGGTGCTTACGCTCAACGTCAATGGTCTCCGCGCTGCTGCGCGCAAGGGGCTCTACCAGTGGCTCGAGGGGCAAGATGCGGACTTCGTTTGTCTGCAGGAAATCAAGGCGCGTCCGGAGCAACTCTCCGAGGGAGAGGTCGCTCCAGCCGGCTACCACGGCTTCTACGAACCGGGTGAGCGCAAAGGGCACAGTGGCGTGGCTCTCTTTGCACGAGCCGAACCGGACGAGGTCATCCACGGCTTTGGCTCCGCGGAGTTTGATCCGGAGGGGCGCTACATCGAGGCGCGGTTTGGCGATGTCAGCATCGCATCGGTGTACGTGCCGGCCGGGACGAGTGGGCAGGTGCGGCTGGCGGCCAAGTTCCGTTTCATGGAGGAGTTCTCGGCGCACCTCGCTGGCCTCGTCGCGAGCGGCCGCCATTGCATCCTCTGCGGCGACTGGAACATCGCTCACAAAGAAATCGACCTCAAGAATTTCAAAGCCAACCAGAAAAACTCCGGCTTTCTTCCGGGAGAGCGCGCCTGGCTCGATCAGGTCTTCGGGCCCATCGGCCTCGTCGACGCGTTTCGACGAGTCAACACCGAGCCCGGTCAGTACAGCTGGTGGTCGCTGCGGCATCCGACGACCCGCGAACGCAACGTCGGCTGGCGTTTGGACTACCAGGTCGTCACCCCGGGGATTGGCGACTGTGTCGTCCGCGCGTCGATCCCCCGCGAACCGCGCTTTTCG
>CAMYJN010000548.1 GCA_947258625.1 uncultured Polyangiaceae bacterium
AGGGGCGATGCCATTCGGACGCGTGGCCTACCTCTGCGCACAGGTGGCTGGGTCCGTTTCCGATGCACATGCCGCTGGCATCGTGCACCGTGACCTCAAGCCGGAGAACATCGTCATCGGCCAAGGCCGCGATGGCGAGACCGCCAAGGTCCTGGACTTCGGGCTCGCGAAGCTCTTCGAAGGCAACGTCGGGACGCAGGTGACCAGTAGCGGCACAATCGTGGGGACCCCGTACTACATGTCGCCCGAGCAGATTCATGGGCAAGAGCTCGACGGACGAAGCGACATCTATGCGATGGGTGCGATCATGTACGAGTGCGTCGTCGGCCATCCGCCATTCGAAGCGCCCAATCCGGTCGGCGTGCTTTCAAAGCATCTGTCCGAACAACCCTTGCGACCGTCGGCGAGATCGCCTCTCTCCGTACCTGAGGAGGCCGACGAGATCATCATGCGCTGTCTTCAAAAGGACCCCGAGCTCCGGTATCAGACCGCGGAGGAGCTCCGCGAAGCTTTGGTCGATTACCTCACGACGGTCGGCGCCGGAGATTGGCGTTTGAGCGGAGTGGGCCAAGCGCCGTTTGGGAGCGGCTCGCGTCGTATCGACAAGATCGACTCGATCTTTCGATCCAAGCGAAGGTTCTGGTGGGTGCTAGGGGTGCTTCTTCTGGCTGGCTCCGGAGTGCTCGCATGGCAGCTCGCCGCCAGGGGGCCCTCGGAAAAGGAGCCTAACCACAGAGCCAACATCGCAACACGCTTGCCGGAAAACACCGAAATGGAAGCCTACCTCGGGCAGCGTCTGAGCGAAGAGTTGGGCGATGTCGATCTCTTCGAGATTCAGCACCTCGGGACCGAGCGACGCGCTGCGGCGCTCGAAGTCAGCGCGATCCCCAACATGGATGTCCTGCTCGAGCTCCTGAGGCCGGGTCAAGACGAACCGCTGATCGTTGCGGACTCTCGTGGACTCGGCGAAGGCGAGCGGCTTCCAAACGTTCCGATCGAGACTGGCAAGTACCTGATCCGCGTGCGTGAGCAAGGTGTGGAAGGGGAGCTACCGACAGAGAACGTGTCCGATGCGTACTACATTCGATGGCGGCTCCTCGATGACGATGTGGCCTTCGAGCGCGAGCCCAACGATTCGCTCGAGCTGGCTGAGCCGCTGGAGCTCGGTGCGGAGCGGCGCGGCTGGATCGGTTGGCCAGGTGACGTGGACACATTCTGCTTGAGTGCGGACGCCCGGAACGTCATCGCACAGGTAAGCGCGCTGCCGGGGGTCGATTTGATTCTTCGAGTGGTCGATCGGCGAACCGACCGCAGCGGAAAGTTCGATGACAAAGGCGTCGGGCGGGGTGAAACCAGCAAAGCGTGGCGCAATGCGGAAGCGGGAAAGCTCTGTGTCGAAGTTTCGGCCGACGCACGCGAAGAGGGCGGCCGTGTCGCGCAACCAAGCGAGACTTACGGCGTGCGGTTCATCACGGCCCCCGGGAACTAAATGCGGATCTCGGACCTCGATTACGAGCTCCCCAGCGAGCTGATTGCGCAGGAGCCACTCGCGAAGCGGGACGCGTCACGCCTGCTCCTGGTGGATGTGCAAGCGGGTGAAGTCGAGGACCACCTCTTCGCGGAGCTACCCGGCTTGCTCCCGCCGAGCCTATTCGTTTTCAATGACACGCGGGTCTTTCCAGCGCGGCTCCTCGGCAGCAAGGCCACCGGAGGCAAAGTAGAGCTGCTCCTGCTCAGAAAGTGCGACGAACGAACCGACCGTTGGCTGGCGATGGGGCGATCGTCCAAGGGCTTGCGCGAAGGGATGGAGCTCGAGCTCTGCGACGGCCGGCTCGAAGCGCGGGTCGTTCGTGCCCGGGAGCACGGGGAGTTGGAGGTCGAGCTCCGAGGCGAGAGCGAGGTCGACGAGCTGATCGAACAGGTCGGCGAGATTCCCTTGCCGCCCTACATCCGCCGTGCAGCCTCCGATTCGGACCGCTCGCGCTATCAGACGGTCTTCGCGAAGACGCCGGGCGCGGTCGCGGCTCCTACGGCGGGTCTACACTTCACGAAGGACAGCCTGAGCGCGCTCGAAGAGGCAGGGCATCGGACCGCCTATGTGACACTGCACGTCGGTCCCGGCACATTCCGCCCGGTGCAGGCGGACAGACTCGACGACCACGAAATGCACGAAGAAGGCTACGAGGTCCCGGAAGCCACCGTGTCTGCCATAGGCCTGGCCCGAGCTGAAGGTCGGCCCGTCGTCGCGGTGGGTACGACGGTCGTCCGCACGCTCGAGTCCTCGGTCGATGCGAACGGAGCTCCTATCCCGGGTGTCGGGACGACGCGTCTCTTCATTCGCGCGCCGCATCGGTTTGAGGTCGTCGACCATCTGCTGACGAACTTCCATCTTCCTCGGTCGACACTTCTCGCCTTGGTGATGGCGTTCGCGGGTGGGGACCTCACGCGGCGCGCGTATCGGGAAGCCGCCGATCGGCGATATCGATTTTACAGCTATGGCGATGCGATGTTGATTCGAAGAGGGACACGATGAGCCTTCCCACCGCCGGATTTTCATTTCAAGTCGATGCGGTTGATGGCGACGCACGCAATGGCCTGCTCAAGACGCCGCGTGCGGCCATCGAAACGCCGGCCTTCATGCCGGTGGGAACTCAGGCCAGCGTCAAAGCGCTGACGCCGGACGAGGTCGCCTCGACGGGCGCCCGCATGATCCTCGCGAACACGTACCACCTCTGGCTGCGACCCGGGGCTG
>CAMYJN010000549.1 GCA_947258625.1 uncultured Polyangiaceae bacterium
CGCGGCGGCGGCTATCGTGTGCTCGGACGACTTCGCCAAGAAGAAGGGGATTTCCAACCCCGTCTACATTGCGGCCCAGACTATGCGAACCGACTTCGAGTCGAGCTTCGAGGACTCGATGATCAAGATGGTCGGCTTCGATATGGCAAAAACCGCAGCGGATGCGGTGTACGAAGAAGCAGGAATCGGGCCGGAAGACGTAGATGTCATCGAGCTCCATGATTGCTTCACCACCAACGAGGTGCTCACCTACGAGGCACTCGGGCTCTGCGGCGAGGGCGAAGCGGAAAAGTTCATCGAGGACGGCGACAACACCTACGGCGGCAAGTTCGTCACCAACCCAAGCGGTGGGCTTCTGTCAAAGGGACACCCGCTCGGCGCGACGGGCCTTGCTCAATGCGCCGAGCTCGTTTGGCATCTTCGCGACCAAGCTGAAGATCGGCAGGTCGAGGGCGCCCGCATTGGGCTCCAACACAATCTCGGCCTCGGCGGCGCAGCGGTCGTGACCATGTACCGTCGCGACTGAGGAGCGAGCCGGCGTGAAGAGAGCAGCGACCGGCGTCCCGACGAAGCGGGCGCGCATACCCCAGGCCGAGCGTCGTCGGATCACGCGCGGCAAGCTTCTCGGTGCGACGATCGAAAGCCTGATCGACCTCGGATACGCGCGGACGACGACGGTCGAGGTCGGCGAACGGGCGGGGCTATCACGAGGGGCACAGCTGCATCACTTTCCTAGCAGGGCAGAGTTGCTCGTCGCGGCCATCGAGCACTTGGCCGACGAGCGTTCCAAAGAGTTCGAAGCTGCACTCGAGGTCCGGCTCGACGCGGGTGACGAACCGATCGATGCGATGGTCGACATGCTCTGGGAGATGTTCTCGGATCCGCTCTACTGGGCGACGATCGAGCTCATGATCGCTGCACGAACCGACCCCGAGCTGCTCGAGAAGCTCGAACCCTTCGAGCGCAGCCTGGGCGGCCGCATCTACGGCGCCTTCAAAGAGCTGACGGGCCGCGGCGATCGGGAGGCTCGAACCGCGGTCGAAATGACGCTCTACTTCATGCGCGGCCTGGCCATGGAGCGCATCTTCCGGGCAAAGGACAGCCACTACGGGGAGCTGGTCGGGCGCTGGAAGCGGCAGCTCCGAGCGATGCTGGCTTGACTCCTATTCTCGACCCGCCAGGAACGCGTACCCTTGGTTCAAGCTTCGGCGTTTCAAGACCTGGATGTGCTGCACGACGTCGGGACGGTGCAGCAGCAAATCGCCAAACCGTTCACTCGGCATGCGCAGTAACAGCACATCGCTCCCGGCTTGAACGGTGATGAGCGAGGGCTTTCGCATGAGAAGGGATTCCTCCCCAATTGGGTGCCCCAGCTCCATTTCGGCAATTCGCGTACCGTCGGCTCTCCTGCTGACGATGCGACCGTGAAGCGGAAGGTAAAGGCCGTCGGCGCGTTTGCCCGCTTCGAGAATCTTCGTACCTTCGAGGGCGCGGCGCACTTCGAACAAGCCGGCGATCTCCCGCCGAATGTTTTCATCGAACGCGGTGAAGATCGGATTCGTGCGCAAGAGCGTTGCGATAAGGCGCCGGCAGAGAATCTCGAGGAGCACGTCGCCAAACGGCGGGTGTCGCTCGACCAACTCATCGAGAAGCACCTTGTCGATACGAAGTGTGCGTACTTGGCCGCAAGCGACGATGTCCTCTCCGTAGCTCACGTGAGAGAGCAGGCAGGAAACTCCCGCCACGTCCCCTTCGCCGAGAAGCAGACTTCGGAGGTCGGTTCCACGTTGTCCCACGACGCTTCCCTCGACGATTACATACAAAGCGTCCGCGGCAGTGCCTGCGGTCACCAGACGTTCTCCGTCTTCCGCATCGACCAGCGTCGACCCCTCCACCAGCGCGACCAGAATGTCCCGTGGAACCTCAGCGAACAGTGGCATCGAGGGAAGCTGCGCAAGCGTCCGAGCGCTCGGGCGCAGACTCATTTCCGATTCCGAAGCCAGCGGTCTTTGAAGGAGCTCGACGCTGCTCATGTCGAGCCGCACGTCGGTTGTCTTTTCCGGCTTGGTGAAGCGGCTTTCTCCCGGAGGCGCCGTGTGGTCGGCGATCAAGGGCAGCGCATCGGTGATGAGGCTCTGAGTGTCGGTTGGGGGTCCATCCGAGGTGGGCTGCGGAGGCTCATCCGCCGTCACAATGACACTGCGGTTCTGGCGGTGGATGCGACGCGCCGCTTCGGAATCCACACGTTCGAGCACATCCTCTTTGCTCGGATCGATGGCCAAGATCACCTTCGCCATCGCAGCGGCGCGAGCGACGAAACCCTTCGCCGCGTAGAGACTCACCGCGCGCTCGTAGGCCGCCACCGCATCAGCCTTACGTCCCATTCGTTGAAGCAGGTCACCTCGTCGGTGTGACCAGCGAGGCTCATTCTTTAGTTGCTTCTCGATCAACTCGTAGATATCGAGCGCTTCGTGCAGCCGATCGGCTTTGAGTGCCTGGCTGAGCTGCGTACGAAGATCGATCCTCTTGCTAGTTCGCCTGAACATTCTTCCACCCCCCTCGGAAGTAAATGCAGAACTCACCCTAGCGGTTTAACTACCCAACCCCCAAACTTGAGGCCGCGTGTTCTGCGAAATCGCCTCGACGTTCGGTGTACGGAGTCGCGCTAGCGTGGGTTTGGTACCGTCGTTCTAGTCGAGCTCGTGTACGAGTTACGTGCGTCCAAACGAGGGTGGCATGCGCTTTCCAACCA
>CAMYJN010000550.1 GCA_947258625.1 uncultured Polyangiaceae bacterium
GAAGTCGGCCGCGGTCTTGCCCGAAGGCTCATAGTCGAACGCGTCGAGTGCGCCCGCCAGCTTCACCCCGCCTCTCGATACGTACGGGTGATCGGGCTCGCGGACCTCGAGAGGCGCTTCCTGGTCGAGCGCTTTGCCGCTCTTTTCGACCCGATGGCCGGCAGCAAAGACCTTGCCGGCCAGAATTAGCGCCTGGGCCCTCGCACGCGACGGAGCCAGACCTCTTTCGGTCAACAATACGTCGGCGCGAACCTTCGGCACACGGCAAGACTGGACTAACTTTCTTTGAAAAGCGAACGGCGGTATCTTGATCGCATGGCGCGCAACGTGCTTTTGCTTCTTGGCATCGGTTCCATCGGCTGGGCGATGCTTTCCTTGTTTTTCGCCGGAACGGTCCTGCCGGACTGGATGGGGCTCGGCGATCTTTCGCGCGGTCCTCTCTACATCGAGTCCATGGCCGTCAACGTCGGCCTTTGGTCGGCCTTGGGGGCATTCGCCGTTCTTGGCTCGGCGTTTCAGCGGCTGCGCCTGGCCGCCGTGCTGACGTTTCTCGTCTGCGGCGCCGGTTTCGCCGGCGGGCGAATTCTCGCAATGGTCCAGGGCGCAAAGCCCGACATCTACACCGTCATTGCGCTTGCATTGGAGGTCGGCATCGTCGTTGCGGCCTCCGTGGCCTATGTCTCCGAGAAGACGCGGATCGCCCGCCAAGCCAAGGAGCTCAAGAAGGCCGAAAGGGCCGCACTCGAAGCCGCCCTAGCAGCCGAGCATGCCGCCACCCCCGCCGAAGCCCCAGCCCCAACACCAGTCCAACAACCGTAACCGACTCTCTTCATCGCCCGTCTCAAAGAGGCGGGAATCGCGCTGGCGGACCGAGTGGAGCGGGCGAGGCGCAAGCGAGACAAGGAAGGACCCGCAGGAGTAGCCAGCGGCTACTTCGAGGTAGGCGATAGTGTGGGGGTGGTGGGGCGGGACAAACCACCGCCGAAGGCGTCCGGCCCTATCTAGAACGGTATATCGTCGTCGCCGAAGTCGTCGGTCGGAGGAGTGCTGCCGCCGCTGCCGCTGCCACCACCGCCGCCTCCGCCGCCGAAGTCACCGGGCGCGCTCGAGTCGCGGCCTCGCCCGCTGCCCAACAACACGATGTTCTGCGCGACGATTTCGGTCGAGTTGCGCTTGTTACCGTCTTTGTCTTCCCACTGACGGTACTGAATCCGGCCCTCGACACAGATGCTCCGGCCCTTGGAAAGGATGTTGTTGAGGGCTTCGCCACGCTTCCCCCAGACGATGACGGTGTGCCAATCGGTGCGTTGCTGGCGTTCGTTCGAGCGGTTTAAGTACGACTCGGTGGTCGCCAAGCGAAGGCGCAGCACGCCTTGCCCGTTCTGGGTGTATTTGAGCTCCGGGTCAGCACCCAAGTTCCCGATGAGCGTCACACGATTTAGGCCTTCTGCCATGGGTCCCCTCTTCTTCTAGCCGCGATGGGCGGCGAACATACGCGGCCTCGCGCCCGGGATCAATGACCCGAGTCAATGGCCTGTTGCTTCGCTCTGCATGCGAAGCACGATTGCTAGCTCATCGGTCAATTCCCGCCGGCGGTGCTCATAAAAGCTCGGCCCTATCGATTCGGCTTTCCGTTGGCGTTCCAGCGAGGCGATCTCCTCGAGGAGCTCGGCGCGGCGATCGTGACGGACTCTGACCAGAGCCGCGGTCTGGTCCGAAGGTCTAAAAAGAAGCCAGATCCCGAGGAACATGAAGATCGCGGCGACGAGAGCGGCGAGGTAGGGCAGCGGGCCGCCCCCGGGAATGCCGCGAATGTGAATCCTCAAGGGATCGATCGGCGCATCGCCGGGGCTTCGCATGACCCCTGCGACCAGGAAGCGGCGGTCGCCTCCCTCGTGTACCCGGGCGACCTGAAAGCCCTCGACTTCGAGGGTCATGCCGTCGATGTAGTCGCTGACGACCTGATACTCCATGGTCGGAAACGGCACCGACTGCTCGATCGAAAGCGAGGTTCCGCCTAGCGGAATGTCATAGGCCCAGCGCAGATCGGCGCGGCCGGGCGGGAGCGAGCCGCTGATCTCGAGGCCTTCATCTGTAGCGCTCACGCGCTGGTCGGTCATGACCTCCAAGGCGTCGAAAGCCTTGAAACCCTGAGGCAAGCGAATCCGCATCCCACCGTCTGGGAACACATAAGTCGACTCACCGAGGTTCGTGAGCCGAGCGTCTTGACTGACCCGAGCGCGGTTGTCCCGGAACTCGACCATCGTACGGCCTAGTACCTGGAAGATGCGCCTGTTGTCCTTGGTGATGGGGAGACGGACCACCCGCACGCGCTGCCCCTTTTCGGCGTCGAGCCGGAACGGGGTCGAGCTATAGCGCGCGCCTTCGAACGGCACGTTCACCCGATAGGAATGCTTGGCGTCGGTCAGCAAGTCGCCGAAGGAGCAGCTCCCTTTGTCGTCGGTGACGCAGGCTTTGCTATCGCGACCGCCCGACTGCTCCATGAGGCCGAGGCGCACCGCCTGTTTCGGGACGGGCGCACCAGCCGGGTCGATGATGTCGACCGCGATGGTACCCTTGGGGAGCTCAGGGTCGACGACCGAGGTGACGAGTTTCGGTACGTTGCCGAGGACCCGATTGACCACTGTTTGGTCCTGCTGTGCCGATACGTTAGCCGGGGCCCACAAAAGAAGGCCGATCAGAGCTGCAATTCGCATCATGCCTCGTCGGAAAGCC
>CAMYJN010000551.1 GCA_947258625.1 uncultured Polyangiaceae bacterium
CGGCGCAGGTGAACGCCGATGTCGCGACGCTTCTCATCGCGGCCGTCAACGCCAGCGGTGGCGCGAGCGTGTACGCTCTCATCGGCGACTTCGCGAGCGGCGACGAGATGACGCCGATCCCTGCTCTCCCGTTGGCGGAATAGCCACCTCCCTCCATGGACGGCTAACGATCACGGGAGCGCGCATCCTAGCTAGTGACATGAATGTAAGAGCAGTCTAAGCTACGGCATCGTGGAGTCTGCGCACTTTCGAGATTTCGACGAATTCATGGTGAGCGTCCGCGACGTGGACAGCACGATGATGGTCCAGAACGCGACGCGTCACAGCTGGAAGTTTGCGGCTGCGGAGGTTTCAGGGATCCATGTCCAGTGGGGAAGTCTTGGAAGCGGGAACATCACCGAGGGCCAGTCTTCGGGTGACGGACATGTGATCTACCTGCCGTTGACAGACACGTGTACCCAGTTGGTGAACGGGGCGCCCCTCGAAAAGAATGCCTTCATGATTCTCGAACCGGGGAGCGAGTTCTGCCTCGGCATCGGATTCGAGCACGACTGGTGCTCGATCTTCATTCCGACTCAGGTCTTTGATCTCGGTCGAGGCCTCGCGGCGACGGAGGCCGAGCCGAACAAGATGATCTCTCGGACGACACGCCCCGACCGCCTTCTCGCTGATCGGCTCCGCGCGTCGGTACACCACATTCTGAGCATGGCCTCGAGGCATCCTGAGTTCGAGTCTTCCGTCGCCTCGAAGGTCGTCGCTGAGCAACTGCAGGAGCTCGGGGCTCTCATCGTGCAAGGCAAGCAAAGGAGCGAGACCGAGCATGCGGGCGACGTTCACCGAATAGGACGACGGAAAGTTCCACGACAGAGAATCATCCGCCGTTGCCATGAGCTACTCGAGGCACGGTCCGACGAATCCATCCGCGTAGCGGATTTGACGGATGCGGCCGGAGTCTCCGAACGAACACTCCAAGCGGCTTTCAAGGAGTACTACGGAACAGTACCGGCTCGCTACCTTCAACTGAGAACACTGCACCGGGTTCGGAGGGCTTTGTGTGCAGCGGATCCCAAGGAGGCCACCGTTACCAGCGTGCTCCTTCAACATGGGGAGTATGAGTTCGGCCGTTTCGCTGGACGGTATCGCAGAATATTTGGCGAGTACCCGTCGCAAACTCTGCGATCACGTCGTCCCGTTGTGCAGGTGCCGGCAGCCCTGACACAAAGGCGTACCTCCACGGCCCACGACGAGATCCGGCGCTAGCGACTCGCTTCGATGTTTCCCTTTGGCGCCTGAGAGGGATCCAGAGTCAGTTCTCAGGATTGACGCTGATCCTGGCCAGCAGCTCCTGTTCCCAAACCATCGATCAGCTTGAGGGCGTCGAGGCAGGCGAGATGCTCGTCGCCGACCCGCACGCCGATGAAATACCGAAGGCTACCCACTCGAAAATGATAGGCAGTGTCCGACGCTTGTCTAGTGCGCTCTAGTTTTACTAGTGCGAATAAGCCGAAGGCGTTGAGCACATCGATCGAGCGCGAAGCAGCGAACGATGAAGAGTTCGCGCGCGGCGCTTGCAGTTTTGTTTAACAAAACTCTTCCTTGCCCCAACAAGTTGGGTCCCTATCTGTCGCTGAACGACGCTAGTTGTCGTCAACAGTCGTTAGTTGGCGCTTTCGCGACACTCGGTGTCGCGCGATGGCGCACGTGCCACTAAACGCGCCACATGGCGCCAACCGACGCCAAGACGCGTCGAAAAACGACAATGCGCGCCAAAAAAAGACAGCGCACGACGAAGAACGCCAAGCAGTGTCATCTGGCGCCATCCTCTCGCTGTCCTGGTGCTCCGAAGCGCCTGGCAAAGAAAACTTCTCCGGTCGCGCAACTTTTTCGGGGGCAAAACCGATAACAGAGATGGACGGATCGACGCGTTGCGACGAGCACAGTTCCGGAAGAGAGGGAGATTGGTTACCACGGATCAGGATCGATTCCAGGGAGAAGGTTCTCATGAATTCTGTTCACCGGGCGCATCGGCAGGACAAAGGCGATGCGTTCATGAGCCTTCAGACGGCCCGACACCATGGCGCGCAACACGCCACGCCGAGCGGGCGGCAATATGGCTCACGTACACCCAAGCGGCTTCCTACGTCGGTTGGTCGGTCGGACACCTCCGCAACCTCGTCTGCTCAGGCCAAATTCCAGTCTATGGGCGACCGCGCGTGCGTCGTTTCCGCCGGGATATGTTAGACCTCTATCTGACGGACCCGAACATGGCGATGCGGAAGTTTCGTGCAGAAAGGAAACGACCGCATGACCGTTAGACGACGAGATAGATCATGGCTGTACGACTTTACCTTGGAGGGGCACGGCAGGCACAGGCATGCCGGGTTCCGCACGAAGGCCGAGGCGTGCGCAGCAGAACGACAGAAGCGCGAAGAGCTCTTGATGGGGCGCAAGCGCTTCCTCCTATCGGACGCGTACGAGATGTACATGTCCGCGACGACCATGAGGCCTGGCACGATCGATCAACGCAAACGATTCTGGGCGCAGATCGAGCCGTGCCTTGGCCACCTGTACATCGAGGAGGTGGACACCTCCGCAATCGACGAGCTCAAGCAGCGACTACCGGATCACTTGGGTCCGGAGTCGATCAACAATCGCACGAAAGTGGTTCGCGCTGTGCTCCGTTTCATGTGGAAACGCGGACACCTGCCATCAGTGCCTTACGTA
>CAMYJN010000552.1 GCA_947258625.1 uncultured Polyangiaceae bacterium
TGATGGGCTTGCTCGTGGGCGCGGTCTTCGGCCTTTGGCCTTTCCAGGACGGCGTGGCACCCAAAGTCGGCGAGATGTTCAAGGGACAAATCCTCACGAGCGAACGGCTTGCCGAATTGACGCCGGACAAGTTTCCGACCGAGTTTTACACGCCCAACTTCGATGAAGTCATGATGGCGTTGGGACTGCTTGGCGTCGGCTACATGATCACGACGCTGGTCGCTCGCGTCGGCGGCGCCAAGCCCGGACGGCCTCAGGTGTAGAGCGATTCGATCGCGTCGCCATAGCGCTGCTGCACGACTCGGCGCTTGAGCTTGAGCGTAGGCGTCAGCATGTCGTTTTCCGTCGTGAAGTCCTCGTCACCGATGAAGATCTTCCGCGCCCTCTCATAGCCCTTGAACTCGGCGGAAAACTTGTTGACCTCTTGCTCGATCAAGGCGCGGAGCTCGTCGCTCTTCGCCAAGGAAGCGGGATCGGCGTCGAGACCGCGTTCTTTGGCCCAGCCCTGAAGCGCCTCGTAGTCCGGAATGACGACGGCTACGTTGAACTCGCGGTTCATGCCGTACACCATGGCATTGGAGATGTAAGGGGACAGCTTCAGCTTCTCCTCGAGCGGCGTTGGAACGACGTACTTGCCGTTGAGGAGCTTGTACTGCTCCTTTACGCGGCCGGTGATGTGGAGGAACCCCTCATCGTCGATGAGTCCCATGTCACCCGAGCGGAAACCGCGCTTGCCGTTCCTTTCGACAAAGACTTCGGCATTGGCTTTCTCGAGGTTGTGGTAACCCTCCATGATGTTGTGACCGAAGATGAGCACCTCACCCTGGATCGGGTCGTCGGTCGCCGAAACATCGATTTCGATTTCAACACCGGGAATCGGCTTGCCGACCGATCCAATCTTACGCGCACCAGGGTAGTTCGCGGTGGCGATCGGAGACGTCTCGCTGAGGCCATAGCCCTCGTAAACGGTAATCCCGAGATTGTCGATGAACTCGGCCACCTCTTTCGATATTGCAGCGCCACCGCTGAACGCGTACTTCAGGCGACCACCGAAACGCTCGCGAACCTTGGAAAAGACAAGGCCGTCCAGGATCTTGAATTTGAAATCGAGCCAGCCGCTGCGCTTGCCCTCGGCGGCCAATCGCTTGCGCTCCGCCGCCGTCTCGAGTGCCGCCTCGAACAGCTTCTTTTTGAGCCCTCCTTCTTCGTTCATCCGGGCATGGAGGCCATCGTAGATACGGTTGAATACGCGGGGAACGCTGATGAACAGGGTCGGTTTCACCTCTGCGAGGTTGGCGATGATCTGGTCGACGGCTTCGGCGAGGCCGAGCGAGCCACCCATCGATAGCAAGCCATGGAGCTCCACCGTCTGGCCGAACGAATGCGCCCAAGGAAGGAAGCAGAGCGAGCGGTCGTCGGGCTCCATCGGCAAGAGCACGTGCATGGCGCTGACGTTGTAGGCCAAGTTGCGATGCGTGAGGCGGACCCCTTTTGGCTCACCGGTCGTGCCCGAGGTGTAGATGAAGTCCGCAATACCGTCGGGGCCTGGGTCGACGAGGTCCGACGCTTCGTGTTGCAGCAAGTCGGCGAACGCGTGCTCGCCTCCCTTGGGCGTACCCGACAAGACGACGACTTCCTTCAAATCCGGAAGCCCATCCCGAAACCCGCGAACGCGTTCGGCGATCTTCTCGTTGGCAACGAATAGGACTTTTGCGCCACAGTCTTTGAGGATGTGCTTCCAGTCTTTGTCGAGCTGCGACTCGTACATCGCGACGTACGCGGCCCCCAACCCATACGATGCATACGCGCCCATCGCCCACTCTGGACTGTTGTTCGCGATGATCGCGACCCGATCGCCGGCCTGAACGTCGAGGCGCTGAAGCGCGGTTCGCAGGCGCCGCGTGCGATCGCCCCACTCTCCGTAAGTCATCCAATGCCACTGACCATCGCGCTTGATGCCGAAGAGCGCTCTGTCGCCAAACTTCTCGATCGACGCGTTGAATACTTGGACGAGGCTCTCGAACTTGGGCTGAAATTCCGACATAGCAGCGGATGCTACCAAAGCTGAAATCCCGATCAAGGCCGCGCAGGCGAATGTTTCTCGGGGCTCCCGGCGCGGCGCTCCTCAGTTCTTGAGGAGCGCATCACACTCGGCGCTGATGTAGCCGAGGGCGACGAGTTGGCGGCATAGCTCGGGCGTCATGTCCTGTTTTTCTTCGGTCAGTCCGGGTGTCTTCTTGGCGACCGAACCGCTGGAGGCTGCGAGCCAATGGCCGCGATCCTCGGCCCCGAGGAACTGACCGTGGAGCGTTCGCAGATAGCGCTGAGCGATGGGATGCCGGCTTCCGTCGAGCTCCTGCTTCTCCCAGTAGTCGTTGCCGAGGTCGAACATGACCTGGCTCAGGTTGCCGCGAATGATCATTTTCCAATCGCCGCCGCGAATCACCCGGCGGTGATCGAGGAAGTCGCTGAACGCGACATAGGGCCCAGCCGGCCAATCGCCCCGCATGAAGCCGAGGAGGCTTCGACCCTCGAACGCGTCGGGGATCGAGACGCCCGTCGCCTCGAGGACGGTCGGCCCAATGTCCATCGTGCTGACGACGGGACCGATACGCGTGCCTGCCGGAACGACACCGGGCCATCGGAGCATCAGGGGAACGCCGAGGAGCTCTTGATAGACCGAGTGTCCGTGGCCCCAAGAGCCGTGCTCCTGAAACTCTTCGC
>CAMYJN010000553.1 GCA_947258625.1 uncultured Polyangiaceae bacterium
CCCCTTGCCGAAGCGCGCTCCCCTCGGAGCGTAGCTCGTCCAACATCAACTCCGCGAACCAGAGCAAAGTGTCTGGCCGTCCGCTTTGCGTGCGAAACCCGAGCTGCTGAAGGGTCTGGCTCATCCGCTGTGTGTCCTGCACGAAGAACGCCTGGAGCAATTGGGCGTATGCGCGTCGGACATCGGTTTCGAGGATCTTCGTGCATCCGAAGTCGAGGATCACGAGCGTGCCGTCGGGCTCGACGAGAAGGTTGCCTGGATGCGGGTCGGCTTGAAAGCGCCCAAGCTCGAGCATCTGGCGGGCGTATGCTTCGATCAACTTGTTCACGAGCCGAGAGAGCTCGGCGTGGGCGTTTTCGTCGCCTGCGTCCCGTGCATCGGCGAGTCGGTCGAGGGTCGAGGTGATCTTTTCCCCGCCGATGAACTCGGTCACCAGCACGCGCCTACTCTGATGCGCGCCCGCTGGCTTCGGCGCGCGGACTCCCTGCAAGCTGGCAAGGTAGTCGCCGACCACGGTGTTGTGTGCGCGCTCCGCATCGTAGTCGACTTCTGCGCTGATGGTCGTCCGCACTTCTCGCACGATTGTTTCGTAGTCTGCCGGCGGTAGCGAGGTCTTCATTGCATCCAGGAACGATGCCAAAATCTGCATGTCGAGTTGAATAACCGCGTCGATCGAAGGGCGCTGCAGCTTGACTGCGACAACCGTTTCGTCGTTCAGGACGGCGCGGTGAACTTGCCCAATGCTCGCCGATGCGATCGGCGTTCTTTCAAACTCACGAAAAGCCTCGTCGAGCGACACTCCCATCTCTTGCTCGAGCATTGCCACCATGTGCTCCTCGTCTTCCGCCGGGACGCTGTCTTGCAGAATGGAGAGCGCTTCGATCCAAACGCGCGGCATCAAGTCCGGACGCGACGAGAGCAACTGGCCCACCTTCAAGAAACCCCCACCGTGCGAAATGCAGACCTCGGTGAACCGCTGCGCGTTCTTCGCATGCAGTCGCTCGAGTGTCGCCGCAGCACGCCGCCGGCTCACAAACGCCGCCCCCGTCAAATGCAGGCGGTAGCCGGTGGCGATCTTGGTAAGCACCCAACCGATGCTGACGAGGCGCGCCGTTTGCTCCCGCCAGCTCTGCACCGCGCGTTGCGCATCCCGAAACCCGCCCGTCCAATCGGCCCATTCCTCGCGACCCGCCTGGCAGGCTTCCAGCGCGTCGCGCCGCAACCGCCAAACCGTCTCCTCGATGGCCCGAAGCACCGCATCGACCGCGGCCAACCAGTGGCGCAGAGACCCGTTCGTGTCAGATCCCCGATTTTCCTCGGGTTTTGCCTGAAGTGCGGGACTATGTGATACATCCATGAACGTGATGTATCACAATGTGACTCACGCGGCTACAGCCTCGTCACGAAGGAAGTGCTGCGCAGTTGTTTCACCTCGACGCTGCGTCCTCGATCCGAACCAGCTTGGCGATGAGCTCGACGTGCGGCGTCTGCGGCAAAGTGTCGTAGGCGCGCAGGCTCTCGACCCGATATCCCTCGGCAAGTGCCGCGATGTCCTTCGCGAGACCAGCAGGGCCACAGGCCATCACGTGAATGCGCGCGGGACGAAGCCGAAGCAGCTCGCCGGTCACCGTAGCGCCGAGTCCCTTCCGAGGAGGGTTCGCGACCACTGCGTCCGGGGCGCTGGTTTGTCGCGCCAGGAACGCTTCCGCCGTTTCCGCTTCGGTGCCGAGGCTCCGAGCGGCTTCCAGATGCGACTCACAGGGCACGACCTCACTCGCCACCGCCCGGAGCCGTCGCGTGGTCGCGCCTGCACCCGCGTAGAGGTCGAAGATGCGTCCGCCGCCGATGCCGTCGATGAGGTCGTCGTACATCTGCTCGGCGACCTCGGGATTGGGCTGAAAAAATCCAAGCGGACCGATTGTCGTTCCGTTCACGTCGAGCTCTTCGATGCCGCGAAGCACGGAGGCTTCCGCTCCGCGTAACACGTTGCCGCCGTCGCGATAGAAGCTGAGCGCAAGCCCGTGGCAACGTGTGAGCCGGGGGCTGAGTCGAATCAGCTCGTCCCCGTTCGCTTCGCTCGTCACAAGCGTGGCCAGCACTTGTTTTCCGTTGGTGCGAAGCCAGACGGCACGAAGTCCAAGCCGCTTGCGTTCTTCGTCGTGCGCCGCGATGCCGAGGTCGCGCGCGGCTTCGGCGAGCTCATCGGCGGCGGCGGCGATGAGCGGATGATCGACGAGGCACCCCGTCATGTCGGCCGGGCGGTTCGTCCCGCGCATGAAACTTCCAAGGCGTAGCTTGCCGGGCCCACCGAAGGCGATCCGCTTCGCACTCCAGCGGTAGCCAAGCGATTCGGGCGCCGCCACGACTTCGCCGACCTCGAGCCCGTGTTGCTCGCGCAGCATCTCCCTGAGCAGAGTCCGCTGGTCGGATTCTTCGAGCGCCATCAAGGCGCATCCGGTGCAGCGCCCGTCTTTGCGGTCCACATGACGTAGGCACGGAGGTTCTCGTCGGCTCGAGCGACCGCGCTCCACGTCTACGGTCGTCGCAAAGGTCGCGTGCTTCCCGACGTGGTCGATGCGCCCGACGACCCGTTCCCCTGGAAAGGCGCCCGCGATGCGGTTTCGTCCACACGCGCCTTCCCCCGAAGGCAACAGCGATTCGACCTCAAACGTGACCCGGTCCCCGGCGTTGGGGCGAGGTGCCGCTTTGCCTTTCAT
>CAMYJN010000554.1 GCA_947258625.1 uncultured Polyangiaceae bacterium
TCTTTGTGAGGTTTCGCGAGCGGGACGTGCTGCCGGAGTTTCTTCACAATGCGGTCGTTCTTCCGTGTGCGCTCGTGGTCTACGCGGGCGCGAATCAAATCCAAGAGGAATCCGGGTTGCTCGCCGTCACCATCATGGGCATTGCCCTGGCGTCGCAGAAACGAGTCAGCATGGAGCAGAGCCTGGAGTTTACCGAGCACGTCCGCATTCTTCTGATCTCCACGCTCTTCATCCTCCTCACCGCGCGCATGGACCTCAGCGACGTCACCGGCCTTCCGATCGCTGCCTTGGCCTTCGTGGCGGTTGTCATCTTCGTCGCGCGGCCGACCTCGGTGTTGCTCTCGACCATGCGCTCCGGGCTTTCCGTACGCGAGCGCGTCTTCCTCAGCGCCATGGCCCCGCGAGGGGTCGTTGCGGCCGCCGTCTCCTCGCTCTTTGCGCTCGAGCTCGTCGAGACCGGCTACGAGGAAGCTTCCATTCTCATGCCGGTCACCTTCGCGGTCATCGCGCTTACCGTTCTGACCTCGGGTCTTTCGGCTGTTCCATTGCTCAGGCGACTTGGGCTTGCCCAGAAGAAGCCGCAGGGCGTGCTCATCGTCGGTGCGGGTCGCGTAGGCCGCACCGTTGCCCAAGCCCTACGTCAGCACGGGTTTGCGGCACTCCTCGTCGACTCCGATCCGGGCAAGGTCGAAGAAGCCCGGTCGCTCGGGCTCGACGTGGTGAAGGGTGAGGTCCTTTCCCGCCGGGTCTTGCGAAGTCTCGACTTGGACGGGATCGGGCACCTGCTTGCGCTGACCCCCAACGACGACGTGAACACGCTGGCGGCCGCGCATTTTCTGAGGCTTTTCGGGGCGGACAATGTGTATCAGATTCAACCGAGCAGCCATCGAGGGCGTCCGATGCCGGGCTACGCAAGCGAGCTTCAGGCGCACACGTTTGCGGGTGGGGCTACGCTCGGCAAGCTAGAGGCGCTCTCCAAATCGGGAGGCTCGGTGACGGTGACGGCGGTCGAGGAGACCCCCACGTTGGAGCAAGTGCGCGAACAGCTCGGCATGGACGCGGTCCCTCTGTTCGCGGTGAGTGACGAAGGGGACTTGAGCTTCATCCACTCGGACGAACCGCTGCCACACGCTGCCAAGCTCGTCGTATTGACGCCGCCCTGACCTTCGTCCGCGATTGAAGCGACCTCACCCGGGTCGTACGGCGTGCTTCTTGAATTCGATTCGCGCGACGGTCCGCCGGTGTACTTCATCCGGCCCGTCGGCGAGTCGCAAGGTCCTGCTTTGGGCCCAGGTCTCCGCCAGGCCGAAGTCGGTGGTGACCCCTCCGCCGCCGTGCGCTTGGACGGCGTCGTCGAGAACTTTGAGCGCGGTCAGTGGGGCCTTCACTTTGATCATCGCGATCTCCGCGCGCGCCGCCTTGTTGCCGACCTTGTCCATCATGTCGGCGGCCTTGAGCGTCAGTAGCCGAGCACATTCGATGTCGATCCGAGCGTCCGCCACGCGCTCTTCCCAGATCGACTGCTCGTAAATCTTCTTGCCAAACGCGGTCCGGCTCATGAGGCGTACGCACATCTTCTCGAGCGCCCGCTCGGCGACGCCGATCAGCCGCATGCAGTGATGAATCCGCCCCGGGCCGAGACGCCCCTGTGCAATCTCGAAGCCGCGACCTTCACCGAGAAGCATGTTGCTCGCCGGAACGCGAACATCGTCAAAGAGCACCTCGCCGTGCCCGTGGGGCGCGTCGTCGAACCCGTATACAGGAAGGTAGCGCTCGACCGTCACGCCCTTCGCGTCGCGAGGGACGAGGATCATGCTCTGCTGAAGGTGGGACGAAGCGTTTGGATCGCTCTTACCCATCACGATCATGATCTTGCAGCGCTTGTCCATGATTCCGGACGTCCACCACTTCCGGCCGTTGATCACGTATTCGTCGCCGTCACGGCGGATCTCGGTGCAGATGTTGGTCGCATCCGACGAGGCCACTTCGGGCTCGGTCATGGCAAACGCCGAGCGAATACGACCCTCGAGCAAGGGCTCCAACCATTCGCGTTTTTGCGCCTCCGTGCCGTAGCGGTCGAGCACTTCCATGTTGCCGGTATCTGGGGCAGCGCAGTTGAAGACCTCCGGTGCAAACGCGACGCGGCCCATGATTTCGCAAAGCGGTGCGTACTCGAGATTGGTGAGCCCCGCGCCGCGTTTACTCTCGGGCAAAAACAGATTCCACAGGCCCGCATCCTGTGCCTTTCTCTTCAACTCTTCGATGAGGGGCGGCGTGTCCCATCGGTCCGAAAGCGAAGCGTGCTGTTTGCGAACCGTGGCCTCGTTTGGATAAATCTCCGACTCCATGAATGCCTGAAGGCGGGAGATCAGAGCTTGCGTTTTGTCGCTGTACGTAAAATCCATGACTGTCCCCTGACTAGTCGACTGACAAGACCACTTTTCCGCGGGCTCGCTTGGTTTCCATGTATCGGTGGGCTTCGGCGACGTCGGCGAGCGGGAAGGAACGGTCGACCACGACTCGGAGGCGGCCGGCGTCGATCTGTTGGCGCAGCCAGTCGAGCTGGTCACGCTTGGATTTCACGATCACCAGCTTTGCGCGCTTTCGGCGCACGAAGCTTCTGGCGACGTCTTTGAAAATGCGCGCGCTCGGAATCGTGTTGACGTACGTGCCCCGCACCGAGAGCAGCTTCTTGAGCTTGTCGAAGCGATAGTTG